>JAFGRF010000180.1 GCA_016935295.1 Caldifarciminota bacterium
GATAGCATCCGTGCATAGCCACTCAGGATAGCTCCTTTCGTCCAATTTGCCTCCCAAGTGTTGCACTTCATTGTTGAACTGGCGGGGGCATCTCTCCTGCTATAAGCCGCGGCCGCAGGCCGCGAGTTTCCAGTATACCGTCTGTAGGTTGCTGGCTGCAGCTAGCAGAGACTGGACTTGGCGTCTTTGGCGGTAGCTCGGCTAGCGGCTGACGGCTAGTTCCTCGTCCCTTTCCTCTCGGCTTCTCCTATCCTCTCCCCTACATCGAAGGCCAAGTCACGCGGTTCATTATGATGAACCGCGCCCTTGCGCGTCCGGCAGGAAAATCGAGCCCCGCCGATTTGACATCCCCGCCCGCAAGCCTATCATGTCCGCGATGGACAAATTCCTTCTGTTCGCTGTTTGCGGACTGCTTATGTTGGGCTGTAGGTCCGAAGTTGAGGACTACTTCCCGCTTCGGCTCGGTTCAACCTGGAACTATGTGGTCCCGTATGAAGGATTGTTCTCAGTCGAGATTGTGGGCGTAATCGGATCAAAGTACATCGTGAAAGCCCAGTCGGACGAAAGCCTGAAAGGTGTATGGCCCTTTAGTGACGCCGACGGCGACACTGAGACCTACTACGCGGAATCAGGCGACACGACCACATATGGCGGTGAGAGATCCGTTGTACTGATCCGCCCCCTAGAGACCGGCGTCAAATGGTCGGACCAATACTTCGACTCCGTGCGCGTGCTTGGGAAGGAGAAGGTGACTGTACCGGCAGGCGGGTATGAGAATTGCGCCAGGGTAGCCTACTTCCACGACGGGAAACTCGAATGGTACCTCTGGTTCGCACAGGGAGTCGGCATCATCAAGGGATATGACCCGGTCTATGACGTCGAGTATGATCTCATTTCCGCAGACATTCCGCCCGGCCAGCCCTAGGCGTCTCGAAGCCGGAGCCACGGAAGGGACCCATGGCCAGGCACTCCAATTTCGGGAAGCTTCGGGCTGATCCAGCTTCAAGCCTCAAGCCAGCAGTTAGCTCAAGCGCAAGCACAAGCTCACGCCGCAAGCCGCGGACGCGGGGTCCTGTTCCGGCAGTTCTTCGGGGCCGACGCCGACCGGCGCTAGCCTTGAACCGTGCGGTCGGAGTCGGCCATGTTCTCGAAGAAACGGTGCCCGGGCTGCAGATAGCTGTCGATGATGAGCTTGAACCAGAAGTCGTAGAACCGCGTCCGCTCGGGCGAGTCGCCGGCCGCGGCCACGGTGAACCGGTCGTCCCAGCCCTTCATCCCCACGCTGTAAGCCGCGCCATCCGGTTTCGCCAGCAGTTCGAACGTGAGGTTCTGTCTCGGTGCGGCCTTGCCGACGCCGCCCTGGTCATCGACCAGTTCCATGCCGAGGCGGAAGTGCCAGATGCCATCGCTACCGTACGTGACCGAGTCCGACGCATCGTGTGAGGTGGCCGCACTCGTCTGGCGGGTGTTGGACAAGAAACGGATCTGGTAGGGCGGGCTTTCGAGATATTGCTCCATACCTTTGACCAGGCTGACGGCAAACGCGGCACTCGCATTGCGCTGGGCAAAGAAGCTCTTGCGCGCATCAACGTAGGCCTGGCGGATTTGGTCAAACTTGGACATGACTGACCTCCGGGGTTAGTGGTCGCGGATCAGCGCCGGGGCCGAGGGGCGATCGGTGTTACAGCCTGCTGCCTTGTGTCTAAAGGTTACCACGGACCAGACCAAAGTCAAGATAGCCCTCGGGCCCAGCGTCAGTCCCTGGTCCTTGGCCCCTCGCCCATCGATTGCACACCGGCCCCGGCGACTGCCGTCGCAGCCCCAAGCCTCAAGCTAGCTCAAGCACAAGCCATCCGGAAGGTGCTGCTGGTCAGATAGCAGCGGGCCACGGGGCGGCTGCGCCGCAGCTTCAAGCCACAAGCCAGCGCGGCTCCGCCGCGAGTGACCAGGTACCAGTTTGCAGGTTACAGTGACGGAGCCGGCTGACGGCTTCCGGCCGACGGCTGGTTGTTGGTTTGTGGTCCTTGGTCTCAGGTCCTGATTTCGAATCCCCGCTCCCCAATCGCCAGTCGCCAGTATCCACCCTACTCCCCAATCCTGGGCGGGGGCGGAAGAACGGCTAGGGGTTCTCGTCCGCGTCGCCGTCTACTACGTCAAGTATGAAATCGAGCTCGGCGAGTTCCGCCTCCTGCGGGAACGTCCCTTTGGGGAATGAGAACTTGAGGTAGCGGAGCCTGGGGCCGGCGCCCGGCTTGGCCAGCCTGACCGGAACCGGCAGGTTCATCGCCTCGCCTCCTTCGAGCTTGGGTTCCTTCAGGAACGGCATTTCGACGTTCTTGTACTTCCGGTCCGCACCGGCCCACTGGATTCGATACCCCTGAGGCAGGAACCCGGCTCGCCAGTGCAGACAGAGCGCCCTGACCGGCAAAGGGTAGGCCGCGAGCAGGTCGAGTTCGACCTCGACGCCTTTGGGCTCTTTCGCATCGAGTCCGGCCGGAAAGAGCCAGCGCCGTTCCCCGCCGTCCGGAATCCCGGTCGCCTGCACCATCGGCGAAGACGAGCGGACAGCCGGGCCCTTGCGTCCGTACTGCAGCGCATAGCGCACGAGTTCGGGACGGAGCCGGTCCCAGTACGGGTCAACGAACACCTTCGCGGTCGTATCAGGATGCCAGACCTCGACGGCCATCGCCGGAATCTCCACCCAGTGGAGCCGCGCAGGGTCGTACACCGGCTGGCCGGCGGCATCGAGGTCTATGCCGAAACCCATAATCTTGCGGGGCCAGCCGCCATAGTTGCCGAAGTCGCTGTCACCGGCCGGGGTGTACGACCATACGTCGTTGATTACCCGGGAGTTCTTGACGCGGTCGCTGGAGTTTCCTTCAAGAAAGGTCAACTCGACCCGGTACACGCGTCCGCTCGGCAGGACGTAGACGGTCATCTCGTCAACCATCATGCTGTGCGCGGTGTTTGCGCCTTTGAACTCGACCCCGTCCCAGCCCCGCATCGGCGCGTAGGCGCCCGGGCAGGGCGCGTTCCAGCCCGGCCAGAAGTTCTCGTAGTCGAGCTCCGAGTAGTCGATCCAGCGGCCGCGGGCCGAAAGCGATTCCTCGGTCTTGTAGTAGTTGATCAGGCCGCCGGTGCCGATGTAGAGCCACGAGAAGAACCAGTCGGAATTACGATACCCCTGGCTGTAGGGCAGGCCGGCCTTGTGGTGCCAGTAGCAGGCCGCCTCAGTGCACCAGGGCATGCGTCCGGTCACGGTGTTGATGGTGTCGATATAAGGGCAGCCCCAGAGTTCGTAGGTCAGGGCGGCGAAGTCGGCGACCTCCGGGTTGTCGATACCGCAGACCATCTGGTAGAACGGCTTGCCGCCGTCTCCCCCGACCTGGGCGGCGCAGCATTCCTTGGTCCCGAGCGTCGCCTTGCCTACGTCCTGAATCCACGTCCCGCTCGGGTTCCAGGCCCCGCTGTCGACGAAACAGGCACAGGAAGGGCTGTCGCCGTAGTGGCAGCCCCAGTCAATGGCGGATGCGGCCGAAAGACACAAGACCAGCGAGAGCGCCAGAGCCGGCGCCCGGCTGTGCCGTGAACCAGTCATCGTGCACCTCCTTGGAGTCACGGATGTGGGAAAACAGCTGCCCGCCCGGTGCAGCGGCACCGGCCGATGCATCAGGTCGATTATCGCGCTGAGGCCGATGCTGTCAAGCTAATCTTGACAGCCGGGGAGTTCTGAGATACAAGGTTCTGTGGAACTGCGTTTACCGGTTCGCATTAGCCCTGACCAGGAGGTCACTTGAAACCCATCGCCATCATCCTGCTTGCCGTTTTGCCGGCGGCGGTCGTCGCCCAGTTGGTTGAAGTCAGGCTGCACGCGCCGCCGCCCGGGCAGTTCTCCGTCGAGCAGCTCTGGTGGGTCGACCTGACCGCGAAAGCCGACATCGACACGATTGTCTGGCTGGAAGGATACGTCAATGAAGCCAGGCAGGGCCGGGTGTTCAGCGCCAGGTCAGACGAGTTCCGGCTGACCCTGAAAGCGGGCGGGAAGAGAACGCTGCGGCTCAAAGACATCAGAATCCGTGACCAGAAGTGCAAGCCGGGGTACGAGGCCTTCTACACCCGTTCGGGCACGATACCTGAAGGCGACTACACGTACCAGCTCAGACTCATGCCGGACCTGGGCGAAGGCAGCCGCGACGTCAAAGTGACCCTGCCCGGCCCGCCGCGACTCGTGCTGCCGCTCGACGGCGACACGCTCGCCGAACGCCTCCCCTCGTTCGTCTGGACCCCGCCGGCACGGGCGCCCCAGGGCCAGGTCAGCTACCGGCTGCTGATGGTCGAGCTGCTCGAATCGCAGAGCAAAGAAGAGGCGATTGCGGCGAACCCGCCCTGGTTTGAGCATAAGGGTATCAGCCGCACCAACCTGCGCTACCCGGCTTCGGCCCGGAGTCTCGGGACCCTGCGCAAGGGCAGCGGGTTTGCCTGGCAGGTCGAGGCCTTTCAGAACAACGTGCTGCTCGGGAAGAGCCCGGTCTCCGAGTTTTGGCCCAGCCTCAAGCCGACGTGCCACGTCGACTCGGCCTACGTCGAGGGTGCGCGGGTAGAATTCGGCACCTACACCAGCCTGGACGCGGCCGCAGTGCCGTTCGATGTCAGGTTCTGGGGAAGCAGCGACGAAGGCACGGTCACGCACCATCATTGGCGGGTCACCGAGGCCGGTGAACCGGACGCCATCGTCGGTCTCGGCGTCGGCGATGAGTTTGACATTCCGGACCTCGGGGCTCCCCGCAGCTACCTGGTCTACGTCACCGTGCACTGCAGCGGCGGCAAGACCCGGACCTCCGCCTTCGGGCTCAATATCGCGGCCGACTGAAGCTGAACCCGGAGAGCCGCCTGCCGCGGGTGTTCTAGCTGCCGCCCTGCCTAGCGCTCGACCACGAGCTTCTGGGTAGTGCAGAATCCGTCGGTCTTCGCCCGCACGATGTACACGCCTGCTTCGAGCCTTCGCAAGTCCAGTATCGCAACGCCGGCTCGCTCGACGGAAATCATCTGCGACAGCACTTCGCGGCCGGTGGCGTCGTATACATCGAGTGTGGCGGCTCCGGCACCGGGCACGCTGTAGCGCACGGTAGCGAACCGGCCGAGGGGGTTCGGAGTAATCGTGAAAGACGCACGTCCGACCGCGTTCTCCTGCGCCGCAATCCCGGGGCGCCCGACTGCCAGGGGCCTGACCAGCGTGTCGTTTCCTGGTCTGCCGTCATACGGCAGCAGAGTGATGCTGGTCATGGTGTAGCTGCCCGGCTCAGGGGTGATCGAATCCAAGAACGTCACTGTCTTAGTCTCGCCCGCCTGAATCGGCCCGCTGTTGGCGGTGCCTGCATAGACAGTGTCGCCGCCGTCAGCCGAGCTGGTGATGACGAACTCGGCAGCGATGTTGGCACGGTCGCACAAGCCCGCGTTCTTGATTACGACTTGCGGGATGAAGGTAGTATTGGAGTCAATCGACCCCGGCGGGACGGTTATCTCTTTGGGCGAACCGTCGAGCAACGGGGCATCATAGCAGGCATCGATGGCGAAGTCGTTGTACCAATCCTCAGAGAACAGCCCCCACTGCTTTGTCCCCGCGAACCAGCCCCAGTCGTTGCCGTCGTAGCACGGGAGAGTCTGGTCGACCCCCAGAAACGGATAGTTTGGCAGGATTGACGACTGGCAGTAGGATACGAAGAAGGTGTCGTAGTCGACCTCGACCGGCGGGTCGAACCAGACTTCGTTCATGTGCATGTACATCCATACCTCGGTGTGAAGTTGGCCGGCCCAGACCCCGAGCTGAGTCCCAGGATCACCGTGAGGGTCACCGTCGTTCCCGTACACTCGGACCTCGGCGTCGTAGTCAGCCCCCGAGTAGCTCGCAAGCCAGAGCACAGCCTTGCTCAGGGTCAACGGCCGCTCCGGCGCGAAGAACCTCACGGTGAACTCGCTGCCCGCTTGGACCCACGTGTACGCCTGCTCGAACGTCCCGTCGTTGTAGGTCAGGTG
Organism: Caldifarciminota bacterium; assembly: GCA_016935295.1. Classification (GTDB taxonomy): domain Bacteria; phylum Hydrothermota; class Tepidihabitantia; order Tepidihabitantales; family Tepidihabitantaceae; genus UBA2258. The sequence goes on from JAFGRF010000180.1 coordinate 6,034, forward strand.
TGCTTCGCCCCAGTTCGAGACCGTGATGCGGCCGGACCTCCAGTCGTTGTTCGGGTTCTGGTCACCGGCGAGGAACGTTGCCATCGTGTCGAAGTAGACGTGCTCAAAAACCTCCGGGACCCAAGCCGAGAACTCGACCGTGTCGCTAGTGAACGGACCAAGGCTCGCCACGTAGATGGTCTCCGGACCGTAGACCCGCGCGCCGGCTGCGGTGTCGAAGATCACGCAGCTGACAGGTACGTTCGTCTGTGTCTGAAAACCGTGATTCTCCACTACGCATCGCGGAATCAGGGTATCACCGAAGGGAACGTATATGTCGAGCATGGGGATGATCGCCGTGACACCGACATCGTTGTCATACGCGAGAGCCGGTGAACCTGGCGAGGGAGTCGCCTGACGGGAAACCGGCCCCAGCGGCCTAGGACCCAACAACATGCCCATCTGATTCTGAACACCTGCCTGACCCGCAAGAAGCACGCCTGCCAGCAGCAGACCGGCGCCTATCCTGCGCAGAACCCCATTGGTCATACGGCCTCCTTTGCTATTGCCCGCACTACCTGCAGTTGCCTAGCGTTCGACGACCACTTTCTGGCTTGCGGCATGGCCGCCGGTCGTCGACCTGACTACATATACTCCCGACTTGGATAGCGGCAGGAAGTTCAGGCCCTTGGCCGCGGTCTGCCGAGCCACGACTCTGCCGAGAGCGTCAAACACGAGCACGTCTGTCTCGACGTCGGAACTGAAAGAGATCCCACACCGGCACGGGTTAGACACGAGCCTGATTCCAGACCGGGCCGCAATCGGCGGCCTTGCCTCCGCCACCCCTCCGGCGTCGGTGGTCTTGAGAATGTGCGTTCCGGCCGCCGCATAGCCGGTGTCGGGACCATTCGGGAAGCATATGCTGGTAATCGTGGCAGTGACTCCCGGGTCATCCGTGGCCCGGATTTCGTACGTACTGTACGTCCTGCCGATGAAGCCATGGGACCCGCCGACGAACGCGACCTCCGCGCTCGCGTAGTCAACGCAGGAGAGCGGGAGGGGCGGGCAGGTCACGCTGTCCCACTTGGGATAGCCCCCGGTTGCAGTGTACCTGACAACACCCACGCCCAGCGCCGTGTCATTCCCGACGAGGTAGGCCCGGTTGTTCTCGCTCTTCGAGTACGAGGCCGCAACGAGGCTGCAGCCCGGAGCCTGCGGATCCTGGTACTGCCCGGAGGGCCAGCCGTAGACGAAACCACTTAGGCCGAAAACGATGCCTGTGCTGTCATTTGCGACCGCGCAGCCTGTCGACCAGTCGTCTCCACCACCCACGGAAATGGACAACCAAGTGGTTCCACCGTCCGTCGTCATGTACACCCTGACAGCGGAAATCCGTGGGTACACGCCGATGAACCCGGTCTGACCGTTCTCCGGGAAAGACACGTAGGTCAGCATGTCGGTGCCGCCGACCATCATGGGAGTCCAGTTGGCTCCGCCATCCGTGGTCACGAAGGCAGATCCGGCCTCACCGACCGCATACCCGATGTCGTTGTCTATGAGGTAGACGGACCTGAGAGCGCCGCCCAACGGGTCCCGCAACTGAACCACCCAAGCGTCCCCACCGTCCGTGGTCTTGATGATCAGCCCGCCCCGACCGCCCATGCTGTCCGGTACGGCACCGACCGCGTATCC
>JAFGRF010000181.1 GCA_016935295.1 Caldifarciminota bacterium
AGGCGTTGAGCACAACTACGTCAGCAAGGACACGGGGCAGAAGCTGGGGGTGATTAACCCTCTGATGCCGAAAGGCGTTGAGCACTCGGCCAGCGCGTGCGCGTACAAGATATTCAGCCACCGCTGCTACATCGTGGTGCCCAGGAGTTCCGGCTCCGAGGACCTCGCACGGCTGGACTCGCTCTGCGTCATATTCGGCATCGGGCTCGTCCTCTACGACAGCACCGACGCCTCCAATCCGAAGTTCCAGGCGGCAGTCCGCCCGCGTCGCCACGAGCCCGACAGCTTCTACGTGAACAAGTACATGAAGCTGGTTGAGAGGGAGTTGTTTGGCTAACCTGACAGCTGCCGGCCACAGCGCCGGCCAACGCAAGAGGAGACATCCAGATGAACAGCCCAGACATGGAGCACTTCAACGCCAACTTCGCGCGCTCGCTTGAACTGAAAGGGAAGCACCTCATCGAAGTCACGTTCCCAAATGGGGAATCGGGCTGGTTCCTGCTCGACCGGGTACGACAGGTATCTAAGGGCGGCCCCACCGGGCACACGCCCTACGGGGTGCTTGACAAAGCCGTATGCATCAGGGCAATGGAGCGCTTCCGGGTGAAACCGGCCGAGGAAGACTAGGCTAGGAAGGACCTCCAGCAAGCGGAGGCCCGGCGGGGAATCCCGCCGGGCCTCCGCTTCTGCCCCGCCCTACTTCCGGCAGTCGCCAGCCTTGTCCTTGGCCATGCACTCATTGCAGAGCTCACCGGACGCCGGCTTGGTGTACTGCACGACGTAGTCGGAAGTCGGCCAGTTGGAGCAGTTGCGGCAGTAGTGCCACGTGTCTCTGTCCTTCTTCCTGCGATACTCGGCCATATCACGTCCCTTCAGTCCAGACCTTCGCTCAATTGGTCACACCGCCCCACGGGGCGGGCTGCGCTTGTCTCCAGTAGGTGCCCACTCGCAGCAGGTGGGCCTCACCGACCAACCTCAGGACAACTGCGCTTACAGCCCAGCAGCGGCAGGCTCTTGGGCGTGGTGGCGTCCAGTGCCAGGTGTGAGAGGTAACCGACAGCCAGCGATTGAAGCGCCAGCCTGACCCACGGGTCGGGCACCGCGGAGGCCGTTTTCTTGCCCAAACCGTAGACGACCGTGCCCCCGGCCGCAACGCTGTGGAACAGGCTGCGGTGGTTCGGGTGCAGGGCCGGTTCAAGTAGGTCCGGGACTACGGCCACGCAGCCACCGATTGCACAGGCAGCAGCCACCTTGAGCCAGTCCACTTCCTCTTGGTTGACCCAGCACCGAATCAGCTCGACGCCGCCGGCAGCGATGACCCCTGCTGCTACGTGAGTTGACCGCCTCATTGGCTACTTGCCCTCCCCGTAGAGCTTCCTGAGCCGCGCCTTGTCTTCGACCTGCCGGCCGCCCTTCAGGTAGATTTCAACCAACTCGACCCTGCCCTCGTCCGCGAACCAGGCCCAGACAATCCGCAGCCCGGAACGAGCCCCCCTGCCTTTCATTGCCTGGCACGGGACCTTCTTGGCCACATAGACCTCGGGCTCCACGAACCCGAGCCCGGCGACGCGCTCGATGCGGCCGGTCGGCAGGCCTTTCTCGTGGAACAGCTTGAGCCCGTAGTCGAGGAAGTTGGTCAGGTCGCCCTCAAGCGTGCCGTACTTCTTCAACAGCCGGGCCAGGTCTCGCTTGAACTCCGGCAGCCGGGTTACTTTGCTAATCTTCCTCGGGGTACTCACGCTGGGAGTAGGGCGCGGTGCGGTAGAAGACCGCCTCGTAGGGAATCGGCTTGCCCGGCTCGGTCCCGAGCCAGGGGACGTCGTGGTGGGACCAGGCGCTGATGGCCGTTGCGTTCATGTCGCCCAGCCGCTTGAGCACGTCGTCTATCAACTCGAGTTCCGGGCCGGTCAGGACCGAGGTGTCCGGGTCGCGCAGGGGCAGGTACTTGCGCTGCCGGTACTGGAAATGCTGGTTCCTCACCCTTACCAACTCGCCGTCCTGCTCCATCTTCTCGACGACCTTGCGGAACTCCACCGGGGTCGGGCCGAACCTGTTCGCGATGTAGGTTGCGCCGATGAGCTGTTCCTCGTGCTTCTCGTAGTAGTCGAAGTCGATGAAGTAGAGCAGCTTGTAGAGCACCGTCTCGCCGACGTGGTGCCTGGCCCCGACCCGGCTCAGCACGTACAGCAGGACCTCCCGGAACTTGGCGAGGTTCTTCTGCGGGACGCTGATGCGCATCCCGGCCTCCGGTTCCGCGCGCTTCGATTCCTTGGCGAACACGACCTCTGGTTCTCTGGCGAGTCCCAGCAGGACATCGCAGCTCACACCGAATATGTCCGCCAGCCGGACGAGCTCGTCGGCCGTCACCTTCCGCTGTTCGGTCTCGATCTGCGAGACCGCGGGGCGGGTGACCTCCAGTCGCTCGGCAAGCTGGCCCTGGCTCAGCTCGGCCTGCTCGCGCAGTCTCCGTATCCTGGACCCGAGCGTTTCAGTTTGCCGCACTCCTGACCTCCTTTTCGGTCTCCCCATTATACGCCTGTCTGTTTTCCTGTCAACAGGCTGTTTACTTTTCATACATCGTTCCGACGCCGGGAATCCGCGCACGGTTGCGCGCCGGAAGGTCCTGCCTGCAACAGCCTCTCCCTCATCTCCGCCCCCACCAGGGCCAGAAGGCGTCCAGACACGCCTGCAAGCCACCAGCGCTGGACGACGGCCTTGCAGGCATCCGGCCAATCGTAAGAGCAAGGCGGAAGGCTGAATGTGAAGGATGAACCGGACAGAGCAGCAGCAGGCGCGGAATCGGGCTGGGAGGAACGGGCGATTTCAGATTCCAGATTGCTGATTGCAGATTGCGAAGCGGGAACTGTACCGACAAGGGCGAGCAGGAGCTCGCGGGCAAAGGCAAGGAGCTGGAAGCGCGGGGTGACGGGATGGTCGGCATCCCAGCCGCGCTCCTGGCGATAGGCCACGATTGCCCGGTCCGCGGCCAGCTCGACCAGCTTCTCGTTCATTCGTCGCGGCACAACCCGGCGCGACTGTTCGGACCTCAGCCGCTCCAGGCAGAACCCGGTCAAATCCCGGACCAGTTCCGGGTCCATCCCCCTGGCAATCCAGTGCGCGCGCAGCCGGGCAATCCTGCGCTCGCGGGTCGCCCTGGCCCCGTTCCTGAGCGTGCGCGCCAGGGCCTGGGCATACCGCAGGCCCGCGTGATAGACCACGTAGTTGACCCCGGCCGCGTTGAGATACTCGCGGCAACATTCGGTGACCTGCCCGACCCGAACATCCAGGCAGGAGAAAGCAGGGTTGGCGTGTCTCATCATTCACTCCAGTTTGGTCCTACTACTATTGTCCTGAGAGGCCCGGATTATTGCGTCGAATGACAGCGAACCGGTAAGTCGTTGACCGGCAAGGCGAATCGGCTTCTCCCGGGGTCCACCCCCCCGGCATCCGTTTCCGCGTCCCGGTCCGAGTACCCGCCCGCCTACCGGTCCGGCTATGCGTCCGCGTCCCCGGCCGTGTCCCGACCCGGCTACGTATCCCTGTCCCCGAGCATCACCCGAACCGCATACCGGCCCGCGTCCCGGCCGGTCTGCCGATCCGCGTCCCCGCACGCCGCGCGGTCCGAATCCCGGCCCGCGTCCTGGTCCGCCTCGAACTCCGCGACCGCCCCCGCCGCCCGGCCCGCCCCGGCCCCCGTTCCCCTGCCCTGACCTCGGCCCGGACCTGTCCCCTGCCCTCCACCCGCTCCGGCCCCCGGCCCCCGACCCGGAACGACACCCGGCAACCCATCCTGACCTTGGCCCGGACTCTAGTCCCGACCTACGCTTGATCCACGTCCCGCGCTTGACAGATGGGAGCGGGGTGATATGCTGCGGTCGTGGGCATCCTGAGGGCCACTCCAGTATTGCTGACCCTGGCAGTATCTACGCTGGCTGCGCAGCAACAGGACTCGGCTGTCGTCCAGAGAATGCGGGACATCGAGACCCGCATCCAAATCGACGTCGATGACTTCAAGGGCCGCGAGTTCTACGAACCACGCAAGAAGGGCAAGATGCAGACCCACCGGACATGCTTCTTCCCCTACATCTCGTACAGCCCCGAGGGCTCGTCCCGCACCTTGTTCGGCTACGTTGGGACGTGGACTGACGATTGGCTGATGCTCGATGGAGTCATTGTCCTGATCGGGGAGGAACGCTACACCTACACATTGGACGGCCTCGAACTACTGAATCTGCGTGGCTCGGACGTTACAACGGGTGGCTACTCGGTAAGCTGCCGCGAGTGGGTCCACCTGCCCGCGAAGATGGGCGACTCCGAATTCGCCATGTTCCAGGCGATTGCGGACGCGGACGATACAACCGAGGTACGCGTCAGGGCGCACGGCACAGACTACTCCAGAGACTGGACCATGAGGCCGGCGGAAAGGCGGGCCTGGCGCGACTTGGTGTTCTACTATCGGAACTTCGGCCTGCGTGCGCAAGGCGAGGATGCGCTTGTACTCCGGACCGACTATCAGCCTCGGAAGCCACCCATTGTTGAGTATGCTGCGCCTGCCCTGCATCCCAAACCGCGGCCGCACGACCCAATCAAGGTCGCCTATCCTCCTGGACTCGTACCGGAACTGGTCGAGGACACGGTGCTGGTCTTTGCCGTGGTCGACACGGCCGGAACGGTATCAGAAGCGCACATTGAGAAGGGCAGCCGCTTCGCCGCGCTTGACTCCGCTGCCCTAGCCGCAGTACAGGAGGCTCATTTCAGTCCTGGCGAGTTCCACGCCCAAAAGGCGGTTGTGAAGATGGTGGTATCAGTCCCCGTGGCACCCGCGCAGAAGGCAGAGGAGTGATTCCGTGACGACCGGGTCCCGCCGCCTCGACTTCCGGCCTCTGCCATCTTGTCCTGCGGCGATGAGTTCGGCCTTCAAGCGCGCCCCCCGCGTGCGCAAGGGCAAAGGCGTACGGTAGCCGCATATGTCCGACGAACCCGCGCTCACAACCAACGCCTCCCACGAAGGAAACCCTGCTGTGTCGAAGGACAAGCACCTCGAAGTCGAGGCCAAACTCCTCCTCGACAAGCCATTCACACCAGGAACAGGGAGCATCCAGGCTGGCCGGTACTCCATACGTCCCATCCCCATGTCCGCACCCACACAAGCTGAAGCCGTCGTGTCGTTCGATGATGACTACCGGGAGGGAATTCTCCAGGCCAGCAACCCGGTGGGGGAAGTTGAGACGCTGTGCGACATTCTCTCCTTGCTGGCAGGTACGCATGTGCGACACGCCTGGCTTCGGATCGCCAAGGTGGATGTCCCCGGTGAAGCTAGGCAACCTCTGCCGGGTTACTCCCGGTCGGACGATTCGGTCTGCCTCGACGATGCAACGCTCGTACTTGAAAGGACTACCTCCCTACCCTCGGTACTGGCACAGCAGTTCGTCCGCGCCTGTCACGCCTATGCGCTCGCTGTCGCCAATGTCGACGACGACGTATCCTTGGCCTTCCTCCTCGGTGTCGTTGCAGTGGAGTGCCTATCCTCTCAGGAGACCGTCATTCCCCACGACGTTCTAGACAAGGACAGCAAGAAGTGTGAGCGGTTCTGTAAGTTCGTGGTCGACAACCTACCGCGAACCGAACGCGGCCAGGACGTCGCCGATGAAGCGCAGTTCCGACGACTACTCAAGACCGTCTACTACACATGCAGGTCTGCCTTCGTCCACGGCGGCAGACCTGCATCTCCCGCTGCCGACATCGGTGCATCGGGGAATCGCAGCTTCATCACGCACTACGTCGACGGCAAGGCCGCAGAGACACCGCAGGTCTCTTGGTACCTCAGGTGTGCCCGTGGCGCCCTGCTGGGGTATGTGCGCAGCAACGCTCCCCAAGTGGAAGCAGACCCTCACTGCTTCGCCCGAATGGCGCTGGCAAGGAATATCCTACACCTGAAGGCCCGCAAACCGCTTGCAGCAGGCCAGGCAGTTCGCACTGGCGACGTTGAGCTCTAGGAGAAGTAGTGACACTTCCCATTTCCCGCCCCGCCTGACGTCCAACGGTTAATCCCGTTGATACAGCATCGGATTTCTGTCCGGTAGCGGATTGACGGGCGCGGGGCGGGTCAGGAACGAGCCGGTTCTTCCGTCTCCCCCATCCGAAACACGTCGAAGAGGATGTCCTTGAGCACGGGTGCCCGGGCCAAAGACTGAAGGCTAACGGCAGACAGCATACGGCCGACGGCCGGAGACTCGACCCTCACCCCCACCCTCTCCCTGTCCAGGGCGAGGGGGAAAAGGCCGGCGGCAGAACGGGTACACGATACCG
>JAFGRF010000182.1 GCA_016935295.1 Caldifarciminota bacterium
ACCGACGCCGGTGCCGAGCGTCACGCAGAGCAGGTGCTTGCAGCCGCGCCCGGCTCCGTAGAGCCACTCGCCCAGAGCTACGACGTTCGCGTCGTTGGCGCAGTACACCGGCAGGCCGGTAAGTCCTTCCAAGGTCCGTTTCACTGGTGTGCCGTTCCAACCCGGCAGATTCGGCGGGACGCGCACGATACCGGCCGTGTGGTCGACCAACCCCGCGATCCCGATGCCGACCGATGCAACTCGCCGTCTCTTGCGCAGCTGGCCAATGACAACGGCGACGCGCTTCAGCGCCTGGGTCGGACCGGCCTCCGCCCGCGTATGGAGCACACGGCGGGCTCTGACCTTGCCGGCGCCGTCTACCAGCCCGATTTTCATGTTGGTGCCGCCGAGGTCGATGCCGATGTCATAACGAGTTCTTGGTTCATGGTTCATAGTTCTTGGTTTCCGGACCCTGGAACTAGAAACCACGAACTAAGAACTACGGCTGTACAGCGTCCGCAGCGCCTGTTCGTAGGCCGCAGACGGTGCTGCACCGCGCCGGGACATCACCTTGCGCGCGTTCGATAGAACGTGGCCCAGCGGCCAGTGCACTTTGTTGCCCCAGGCGAACGCCGCAATCTCCTTCGGCGAGAGCCCGGGCTCGAACCAGTTGGCGAACGTGCCTACCCGCACGCCGGTGTTCAGAAGCGTTCCGATGGCGGTCTTGGCGTGGTCGCCAACGAAGCAGCCGACCTTGAGCATGCCGGTGTCGATCGTCTTGCCTTGCCAGCTCACCTGTACCGGCTGGTAGGCATTCTTCAGGTCGGAGTTGGTCGTCAATGCACCGAGGTTCACCCACTCGCCGACAAAAGCGTGACCGATAAAGCCCTCGTGGTGCTTGTTCGCGTAGCCCTGGAACACACTTGCCTCAACCTCGCCTCCGATTCGGCACTGAGGTCCGAAGCTGCAGCCCGGACGCACCTTGGCGCCGTCTATTACTGTCCCCGGCCCGATGTAGCAGGGGCCCTCGACAAAGCTGCCCGGCCGTACGACCGCATCCCGGTCGATGAACACCGGCCCGGTCTCCGTACTGAGAACCGTTCCCGGCCAGACTCTGCTTCCCGGCTCCAGATGCAGCTTCCTCCGGTCCCCGACTACGACTGCCCCCCGCTCGAGCCTGCCTGTCCTCTTCTTTGACTTCTGCCTTCTAGCCTCTAGCTTCTCGCTTCTGACTTCGTTCTCTCTGAGAAGCTCGCTTGCGTTCATCTCGACCAACTCCCATGGCCACTTGAGCACCGTCGCCTTCACCTGCTCCTCAGCCAGGTCAGCCCGCAACCCGCGAACCGAACCCAGTTTCTGCACGCACTCGGCGCAGACCCGGAAACCGACGACCTCATCGCCAGCCAGCAGGACCGACTCCCGTCCCTTGGCCGACACCGGCTCCTCAAAGATGGCGGTCGCGGAGAGAAAGAGACGCCCCTTCTTTGGATTCACGTTTACACGGCAATCCGGGTGCGCCTCGGCGGTGATGCCTGCGACCTCGTCGCGCACCCAGAGGAAGAAAGGCTCGTCAGGATACAGGCGTCGGTACTTCTCCAACAGCGTGAACCTGCCGCAACGCAGGTCGAAGGCCGGCCTCAAGTCACAGAGCGGCGACAGCCGGTCAAGGCCGTCACCTTCGTAGATACAGATCACTGGTCTAGGATATTGCCCACCCGCCTTGAGTCAAGACCGGTTCTCCGCACCGGCAATACCCGCTGTGCAAGTCTCCACTTCTCCGTCTCCGCACCAGCGGAAGTAATCCAGGCCCTTGACTACCGGACCGGTGCTGACTACGAACGATTCGCCGCGCCGGTCAATCGCATGGATGATCACCGGACCAAGAAACCCGCCCCTGAGAAACCGCAGGTCGCGCACGGCTTCAAGGCACGCCTCTTGCACCGATGCGCCGGCCTTCATGTACTGAACTACCGAACGAGCCGTGCACGCCCGAATCGTCGCCTCGCCCACGTGCGTGCAGCCACAGGCACCGTAGCGGTTGTCCGCGTACAGCCCGGCGCCGATGATGGGCGAATCGCCCAGCCTGCCCGGATAGCATTGGGCCCAGCCCGACGTGCTCGCGCCGGCTGCGATGTCACCGTTGCCATCCCGGCAGAGAAAGACGACCGTGCCGCCCGCTGCCTTGTCCCGGCTCGACTCCCAGGCGAGTCGCACCAACTCCTCCCCGGACAGATTCGCCCGCGTGACACGACCGGAAAATGGGGACTGTACCGCGCCGCTCGTTCCTACGGTGTCTTGGGCACGTTTGACGCAGGCGCTCCGTGGGACTGTCCCCATTTTCCCATCGGGATTGTGTCCCAAGTGCGCCCGCGTAACTGGCTCTACGCCGACCGGCGCATGCTCAACCATCCAGCGGTCATACCGGACCCGTGCCTCATCGGTCAGCATCTCGGCCCGCTCCGCACCGATGTCCTGCGCGAACCGCTCTGCTCCCTCGCTCACGAGGAACACGTGCGGCAGCCGCTCCATCACCTGCCGCGCAACCGACACCGCGTGCAGGAAGTACCGCAGGTTAGCGACCGCGCCGGTGCGGCCGTTCGCGCCGTCCATCACTGCCGCGTCGCAACTCACGACGCCAAAGAGGTCTGGCGCTCCGCCCCGGCCGACCGAATCAATGCTCGTATCAGCCTCAACTGCGCGAATTCCCGCCTCGACCGCGTCCAAGGCCGACCCGCCGCGCTCCAGCACCTCTCGCGCGGCGCTCATACCCACCCCGCCCTCGCAGTTCGTTAGAAGCATCATCTAGTGTCCACTCCTCTTGCCGGACCGAACGCGAAATAGCCGCTCTGTGAACCCGCCCTCGTGCTCGAAGGCGTCGGCCTGCGCTCCGAGCTGACGGTCCAGCAAATGGCAGCAGACATTCAGGAGCGACAGCGCACCATTGGCCGCCAACTCCGCCGACCGCCACTGACCACCACGGACTGACACGGACTTCGCGGCTTCTCGTTCTGCCCGTGTTCGTCTGTGTTCATCCGTGTTGGTCCGTGCGAGTTCTCCCTGCACCCACCCCGCAAAACCCTCCATCGTCGCCACGCGCCCCGCCTTGAACCGCGCCAGTGCCGGGTGTTCCGGCTTCCACTCCTCAAGCCCCCGCTGCCTCAGGAAGTCCTGATAGTCCAGCCGCAGCTCCTCCAGGCTGGCCCGCGCCACGTTTGTCAGCTTCAGCTCGGTCTTCTTCGACGTGCCAGAAGCAAGACTGCCCTCGGCGATA
>JAFGRF010000183.1 GCA_016935295.1 Caldifarciminota bacterium
CGACATCACCGAGCGGAAGCAGGCGGAGGATGCGCTGCGTTCGAGCGAGGAGCGGCTGCGGAAGCTGTACTCCGCCATGTCTGAGGGCCTCGCCCTGCACCGGATGGTCTACGACGACTCAGGCAAAGCGATTGACTACCGTATTGTCGACGTCAACCCGGCTTTTGCGACAATCACCGGCATTGGCCGGGACAAAGCGGTGGGTCGTCTCGCCTCCGAGTTGTACGGCACCGGCAGTCCACCCTACATTGACGTCTACGCCAGGGTGGCGGAAACCGGTGAGCCGGCGGAGTTCGAGACTGAGTTCGCGCCGATGGCCAAGTGCTTCCACATCTCGGTTTTCTCGCCGGGGAAGGGAATCTTCGCCACCGTCTTTTCCGATATCACCATAAGGAAGCAGACGGAGCGCAAGCTGGCCGAGCAGGCGTCCATGCTTGCCAGCGCCAACGACGCGATTGTCGGGTATGATGCGGGCTACCGGGTGACTTTCTGGAACCGGTCGGCCGAGCTGATGTACGGCTACAGCGAGGCCGAGGCCCTGGGCAGGGTTAGCACCGATCTCTTCCACCCGGTCTATGTCGGCGGCGTTACCCGCGAGCAGTTGGTCGAGCGCATCGCTGCCGACGGCCACATCGAAGTCGAATCGACCAGAACCACACGCGACGGCCGGCAGGTTTCTGTGGAGGCGCACGTCATCGCCTTGCGCGGCGAGCAGGGCAGCACTACCGGCTACGTGTCGGTTGACCGCGACATCACCGACAAGAAGCGGGCGGAAGCAGCGCTGCGGGAGGCGAAAGAATCACTGGAGACCAGAGTCAAGGAGCGGACAGCCGAGCTCACGGCCGAGATTGAGGAAAGGAAGCGGGCAGAGAAACGTCTGGCGACGACTTCGCAGTACGCCCGCAGCTTGATTGAAGCGTCGCTCGACCCGCTCGTAACCATCAACGCCGAGGGAAGGGTGACTGACGTCAACGAGGCGACCATCAAGGTCACGGGAGCCTCGCGCGTCGAGCTCGTCGGGAGCGACTTCTCGGAGTACTTCACCGAGCCGGACAAGGCACGCGAAGGCTACCGCCGTGTCTTTGCCGAAGGCTCCGTGACCGACTACCCGCTGACTATCCGCCACCGCGACGGGCGTCTGACCGACGTGCTCTATAACGCGAGCGTTTACCGGGGAGCGGACGGCGTGGTCAAGGGCGTCTTTGCCGTGGCCCGGGATATCACCGAACGGAAAAAGGCCGAGGACGCGGTCGCGTTCGAGCGGCAACGTCTCCACGACGTGCTCAACATGCTCCCCGCCTATGTCGTACTGCTCGCTCCGGACTACACTGTCCCATTCGCCAACCATTTCTTCGAGGAGCGGTTCGGCAAGTCTCACGGCCGGCGCTGCCATGAGTACCTGTTCCAGCGCTCGGAGCCATGTGCCAACTGCGAGAGCTACAAGGCGATGAGAACCGGGAGACCGCATCACTGGGAGTGGACCGGTCCGGACGGCCGTGACTACGACATCAGTGACTTCCCCTTCCGCGACGTGGACGGCACGCCGCTCATCATGGAGGTCGGTCTCGACATCACCGAGCGCAAGCGGGCCGAGCAGGCGCTCAACAAGGCTTACGATACCTTGGAGGCCCAAGTCGCCGAGCGGACCGCGGAATTGAGCCGCTCCAACGCCGAGCTCGAGCAGTTCGCCTATGTCGCGTCCCACGACCTGCAGCAGCCGCTCAGAATGGTCGCGAGCTACGTGGAGCTGCTCGGCCAGCGGTACAAAGGCAAGCTCGACGAGAAAGCCGACAAGTACATCGAGTATGCTTCGGGCGGAGCCAAGCGGATGCACGAGTTGGTGAATGACTTGCTGGCCTTCTCCCGCGTCGGAACCCGGACCGCGCCGATGACCAAGTTGAGCCTGGACCGCGTGGTCGCGCAGGCCCGGGAAAACCTCGCGATGGCCATCGGGCAATCCGGCGCCGCGGTCACCGTTGACCCCCTGCCCGCGGTCTGCGGCGACGAGAGCCAGTTGGTGCAGTTGTTCCAGAACCTGATTGAGAACGCGATCAAGTTCCGAAGCGCGGCGGCCCCGAAGGTGTCGGTTTCCTGCCGCGGAGTGGGAAACGAGTGGGAGCTTGCGGTTCGGGACAATGGCATCGGGATTGACCCAAAGCACCAAGACCGTATCTTCCGCCTGTTCCAGCGGCTGCACACGCAGGAGGAGTATTCCGGCACCGGCATCGGGCTTGCAGTCTGCAAGAAGATCGTCGAACGGCATGGCGGGACAATCCGCGTCGAGCCGGCCGAAGGCGGCGGGTCGGTGTTTCGGTTCACGCTGCCCAAACAGGGAAAGGTCGAGGCAGAAGTTGGGGTCAGGCCGAAGGACAAGAAACCATGAACCAGGAACTGAGAAGCAAGGAGTAATCTTGCCACCGAAGACAGACTTGACGCCGATTGAGATACTGATGGTCGAGGACAACGCGGGCGACGGCGAGCTGCTGCTCGACTTCCTCGAGCAGTCCAAGGTCAGAAACCACATCCACTGGGTCAAAGACGGGGAGGCGGCGATGGCCTTTCTGCACCGCGAGGGCGGGTTTGCCGACAAGCCGCTCCCGGACCTCATTCTCCTTGACCTCAACCTGCCGCGGAAGGACGGCCGCGAGGTCCTCGCCGAAGTGAAGGCCGACCCGGAGTTCCACAACATCCCGGTGGTCGTCCTGACCAGCTCGAACGCCGAGTCCGACATCGCGAAGTCGTACAGCCTCAAGGCCAACTGCTACGTCATCAAGCCGGTTGACCTTAACCAGTTCATGGCCGTGGTCAAGTCGATTGAGAACTTCTGGCTGACCGTGGTGCGGCTGCCGACACATGAAGGGGGAGGCCGTGCCTGAAGAGTCGATCAGGCTGCTCCTCGTCGAAGACAACCCGGGCGACGCCGACCTGGTCCGGGAGATGCTGGACGCGGCCAGCGCGCCGCGCTTCGACCTGTCGCACGCAAGCCGCCTTTCCGACGGATTGACGCTACTCGCCGGGGGTGGACATGACGTCGTGCTTCTCGACCTCGGCCTGCCGGACAGCGCCGGTCTGGAGACGTTCTACCGGCTCCACAGCTCGGCACCGTGGATTCCGGTCGTCGTGCTTACCGGTTCGACCGACTGGGAGACGGGCGTCCAGGCGGTTGCCGCGGGCGCACAGGATTTTCTGGTCAAGGGTACGGTTGATGGCAATACGCTCGCCCGCCGCATAAGGTACGCGCTCGAGCGTAAGCGCGCCGAGCGGACTACCGCTGATGTGCGGGAGCGCGGGCGGGAGATGGCCGAGCTTGTCATCTCGGCCACACGCGAGCGGACCCTGCCCGGCCTGGTCTACGACGGCATGATAAGCTGCCACCCCCAGATGCTCGCGAACCTGGGCGTGGTTCGCAAGGTGGCCGACACCAACGTGCCCGTCTTGATTCGAGGCGAGAGCGGTACCGGCAAGGAGTTGGTGGCGCGGGCGCTGCACAGCTCGGGCCGGCGCAGCGAGAAGCCGTTCGTTGTCGTCAACTGCGCCGCCGTGCCGGAGACGCTGCTGGAGGCCGAGCTCTTCGGCATCCACAAGGGCATCGCGACCGGCGTGGCCGAGCGCAAGGGCAAGTTCGAGGCGGCGGACGGCGGGACTCTGTTCCTCGACGAAATCGGAGACATGAGCCCGGCCCTGCAGGCCAAACTGCTGCGGGTGCTGCAGGACAGCCTGGTCGAGCGGGTCGGCGGACATTCCTCGGTCAAGGTCGATGTCCGTGTGGTGGCGGCGACCAACCAGGACCTGCACAAGCGGATCGTGGACGGGGTCTTCCGCAAAGACCTCTACTATCGGCTCAGCGCGGTGGAACTGGTCCTGCCGCCGCTGCACGGCCGGACCGATGACATCCGCGACCTGACCAGCTACTTCATCCAGAAGTTCAACGGCGAGTTCGGACGGGCGCTCGTCGGCGCGGACCCGGAAGTCGTCCGGCACCTCGCTGCCCATGACTGGCCGGGCAATATCCGTCAGCTCGAGCACGTCATCAAGCGCGCTGTTGTCGTGGCGGAAGGAAGCACCATCCGGCTCCAGGACCTGCCCGAGGAGTTCAAGAGCGGGACTCCGGCGTCGGGGCCGGAACCCGTCGGCCAGCTACGCCACGTACGGTCGTCAATCGAAGCCGAGGTCGGCGCCGACGTGGAGAAACGCCTGCTCATCGACTATATGGAAAGGGCCAACTGGAACGCAACCAGGGCCGCCAAGCTGGCCGGGTACAGCCGCATGCACGTCTATCGGCTCTTGCGCAAACACGGCATCGTGCGGCCGGACAAGACCTGAGCCGGACTCCGGCCGCCTTCTGAACGCCGCCATCGTTGTCGGCAGCCTGCTGTTTCATTCACCCGGCGAACAAGCGTAGGCGCTTCGGAGCGCCTGTGTCCGTCGCGGACCACGGCCGAAGCTCGCGCGACCACGGATAACTGACTGTTGTCGTCGGGCCGGTGTAACAGCCGGTGTTACCGACGGTGCCGCGTCACCTTGCAGGTTGCGTCCTGATGTAGTAATTCAGCAAGGACGCAGGGACGCCCGGTGACGAGCCCCGGGCAGAACGGCCGCGGCAGGACAGCTCGCAGCGTATGCCGGCAGGTCGGCATACATAGTGCATAGGACTTGGCCGTGCCTGAGTTCCCGACAGCAACTGCTGCGGCAAGTGCGTATCCCACCGCCACCTGCCCGCTTCCGTGACCGAGTGATGCCGCGCCTTTGC
The DNA here is from genome assembly GCA_016935295.1 of Caldifarciminota bacterium. Taxonomy (GTDB): domain Bacteria; phylum Hydrothermota; class Tepidihabitantia; order Tepidihabitantales; family Tepidihabitantaceae; genus UBA2258. The sequence continues at coordinate 4,751 of JAFGRF010000183.1, forward strand.
GAAACCACGTCATGCACAGACGACGGCGGAACGGCTGGCGCGGGCATGGACGCGCAACTGCCCTGCCACGGCACAGAAAGACCACGCTCCTTCAGTAGCGTGCAACAGCCTCCTCAAGGGACGGGCTTC
>JAFGRF010000184.1 GCA_016935295.1 Caldifarciminota bacterium
GAAGCGCAGTCCGCCCTTGTACGGCCCGATGGCCGAGTTCATCTCGATGCGGAACCCGCGGTTGACCTGGACCTCGCCCTTGTCGTCAACCCACGGCACGCGGAACAGTATGACCCGCTCCGGCTCGCAGATCCGCTCAAGGACCTTCGCCTTCTTGTACTTCGGATTCTTGTCGAGGTAGGGCATCAAGGACTCGACTACCTCGCGCACCGCCTGGTGGAATTCCTTCTCACCAGGGTCTTTCGCGATAATGCCTTGCATGAAGGCATTGACTGCATCAGACATTCTGTCCTCCTGTTAGAACTGTCGCGGACGGAAATTGTCGGTCGGAACTGACTCCCGGTCAGTACCGGCTTTCACCGGCGGCCAATTATACCGCCAGCCCTACACACGTCAACCCTGCCGATTGTTCGGGAAAACGGTCTGCGCCCGCCGGGAGCGGGCGCAGATGGCAGGAGGACAGGTCCTGCTTCAGTCGGAGTGCTTCACGGGAAGATGCCGCGTTCGCGGTAGACCTTCTCAAGACGGGCAAGCGCAACGACGTAGGCCGCAGTACGCCAGTCGACCTTGTACTGACGTGCGGTCTCGCGCACTCGGGCGTACGCATCGACGATCCGGCGGTAGAGCTTGCAGTCGACTTCCTGGAGCTCCCAGGATTCGCTCCGTTTGTTCTGGAGCCACTCGAAGTAGCTGACGATCACGCCGCCGGAGTTGCACAGGATGTCCGGCAGCAGATCGATCTTCCTCTCGAAGAGCGTACGGTCACCATTCGGGTCGGTGGGGCCGTTAGCACCCTCGGCCACGAGCCGGACGTTAAGGAGCGGGGCGGTCTCGGCGGTAATCTGGTTCTCAAGCGCGGCCGGGATGAAGATGTCGGCCTTGGTACGCAGGAAGGCGAGGTGGGTAATCGGCTTGGCCCCGGCAAAGCCGGCCACGCCGCCCTTGGCTCGGACGTGCTTGGCCAAGTCGTCGGGGTCGAGACCTGCCTCGTTCGCAATCGCACCGGTGACATCCTCGGCCGCAACGAGTGTCGAACCAAACGGCTTCAGGAGCCGCGCGGCCCAGGAGCCGACGTTACCGAATCCCTGGACGGTGTAGCTCGCGCCTTTCAACTCGAACTTGCGGTCCTTGGCCCATTCCCGGATAAGGTAGACGACGCCCTGCCCGGTTGCCTTGTCGCGGCCGAGGCTACCGCCGGCCTCAATCGGCTTGCCGGTGACTACGTGCAGCATCCGCTGCCGGTCGTTCGCCGGCATCATCGACTGGTAGGTATCGAGGATCCAGGCCATGATCTGGCCGTTGGTGTTCACGTCCGGCGCCGGGATATCGTACTCCGGACCGATGGTGTTGCCGAGAGCGAAGGTGAACCGGCGGGTGATACGCTCAAGTTCGGAGACTGAGTACTTCGACGGGTCCATCTGGATTCCGCCCTTGCCGCCACCGAACGGGATGCCGGCGATGGCGGATTTCCAGGTCATCCAGGTCGCAAGCGCCCTGACCTCATCGATGTTGACCGCGGGGTGGAAACGAAGACCGCCCTTGAACGGTCCCAGCGCGTTGTTGTGCTGGACGCGGTAGCCGGTGAAGACCTCGATGCGGCCGTCGTCCATCTTCACCGGGAAATGTATAACGACCTCGTTCATGGTCGTGCCGAGGATCTTGCGGGTGCTCGGGTCGAGCTTCATCAGATCCGCTGCTTTGTTGAACTGGAATCTCACGTCCTCGTAGACGTTGCGGCGCGCGCTGGCAGCCGGCTTCGGTTCGGCGACTCGACGCTGCCGCGTGGCTGTGCTGACGCTCATTGATTACCTCTTAGTTTTGGTTCGGCTGCGGCCCGGCTACTTGTACTCCTCGCAGTGCCAGATGCCGGTCTCGGGCTTGCGGATGGCGCAGGTCTCGCGCAACTCGCAGTTCACGCACAGCCCCTTGTACTCGTCCCAGTTCTTCATGTCTTCGAGCGTAGGAGCCGGGGCGTCAACTGCCTCCTCTACGACCGGCGGCAGGAAGCTGTCGAACTCCTCGCAGAAGAGCACAGGCTGACTTGAGTTGCGAATGTACGAACATGTGCCGGCATGATTGCAGGTCGCGCAGAGCCCTTCGAGTTTGCTGACCTGCGGTTCACGCTTGGCCGGCTTCGGAGCTCGAATCGGATCCCGACTGACCCTACGCCGGACTGCTGTGGTTACTGACACTAGAACCTCCTAATTTGCGACACAAGGGGTCGCCTCGGTTGTTTTCCTAGACTTCGTGCAACGGACATCAGCCTGCCCTGTGCATGGCCCGTTCCACATCCACCAAGAGGATACTGCGTTCAGGCTGACATTGGCTAAGTTATTGTCATGCAGATTCTTATGATGTAATAAAGCCCCGCGTCCGGATTCTTCACCAGCCGGCCCAGATGGATCGGCTTGGGGATAATCGCCCCTGCGGGTAGATTCTCCCCAAGCCTGTTGTCAGCTTACTGAATGCCCAGTCTCTTCAGTCGGTCGCGGAGCGTCTTGCGGTCGATGCCGAGAATCTCCGCCGCTCGACTCTTGTTCCCGCCGACGTTCGCCAGCACGTTCCTTACATGCTCTGCTTCGACGTCAGCCAGCGTGCGGTTCAGCCCGGCCTCGCGGGAGGCCGTGAACCGCATGTACGCGGGCAGGTCGGGTGCGTCTACCTTCTGTCGGTCGGTCATGACGATGATCCGCTGAACCGCGTTCTCCAACTCGCGGACATTGCCGGGCCAGGAGTA
>JAFGRF010000185.1 GCA_016935295.1 Caldifarciminota bacterium
GGCTTGCGGCCAGGCTTGCCGGGAGACTCACTCCTATCCCCGGGTTCGGAGCTTCAGACTGCACCTGCCCGACACACCTCTTTTTCGCGCCGGACACTGCCGCGCTCTCCCGTGCTGACGCGCAACTCGGGAACAGCTGCCCCGCAACCTACTTGAGGACGACCAGCCTGGCGCTGTAGGAGTCCTTGCCGTCAAGGGTCAGCTTGGCGACATAGACGCCCGCGGCCGGCGGCGCGAAGGCGAATCGGTGCTCGCCCGGACCGAGCCTGCCATCCATCAGATTCACCACTACTCGGCCGGTCTGGTCATAGACCCGGAGCCTCGCCGTGCCGGAACCGGCGAGGCCGAAACTGACGAGCCCGCCGCGGCCAACGGTCTGTGCCGCACGGAGCGGCCGGGACAGCACGGCAAACGGAGGCTCCGCGACCGCCACGCCGTTGCGGGTCCTGACCTGCATCGAATCGAGCGTCGTGTTGCCGTAGACATCAGTCGCCCGGACGTAGACCCAGTAGGTCGTATCACCGACCAAGCCGCTGTTCCATTCACCGGTTGTGTCTGATGCCTCGATGATCGAGTCGCCGTCGGTGTTAGTAACGATGTAGTAGTACTCGCGCCGCTCGTAGTCGCCCCGGGACCTGCAGGTATTGTCCGCCTTGTAGACGACATTAACCAGCGAGCCGTCGAGCACATTCGAGAACTGGACGCCGATCGTCCAGGGCACCACTACCAGACCGTCCTCCCGTTTGATGGAGTAGTCGATCTGGTAGGGAGCAAGCTTGTCCCAGGTATCCTGGCCGGTCGTGTACCCGGTCTTGTCATACACCTTGGCGATTATGTCGACCTCGCCGACAACGCTGTCGTAGCGCACGTAGCTGTTGTTCCGGTTGTCACGACAGAAAGCGAACTTCTGGTTTGTGCGGGCGTTCTCGAAAACCGGCGCCACCATGTCGGTGTTGGGTCGTATTATCGTCAGCGGATTCTGGACGAACCACCACGTCGCGTCCGGAAACCGTTGCCAGGTTGCGCCGGTGTCGGAGATACGGGAGAAGTGGAGATGGTCGAACGTCGCCTTGATCGGCCAGGTCACGAGGTAGCCGATGGAATCGCCTTCCTGGACTTCGTCGCCGAGGTTACGATGCCAGCGGGCCGAGTCGATGTGGGCGTAGAGCCAGCCTTCGGCCCGGCCGGTGAAATCAGAGCTGGTATCGCAGATGGCAAGGCGGTAGTGCAGGTCCTCCTGGATCGTACCCCAGGCCTTGACCCAGCCGTGCCGGACCGCATGGACCCGACGGCCGTGGACATCGGGAGTGATGACATCGATGCCGTTATGGAAGTACGGCCCGCCGCCGTAGTTCTGGTAGTTGCCCCAGTTGTTGCCGAGCGGGTGGACCGAATCGAGCGGCACGAGCGGCCAGTTCGCCGCCAGCGCCGGACGCGCCAGCACTGCGGCAAGGAAAGCACATACGCTGATGGTCTTCAATATGAACTGCCTTTCAAAGAACGACCGGCAGTGATTCTAGGAGGCCTCCGCAGCGGTGTCAAACGACAGAGGACGCTGGTGCCCCCAGTCCCGCATTCTGGTTTCTGGACCCCGGATTCTGCACTATCCGCGCTTTCTCGTCTACAGCCCGCGCAGGTATTCAGGCTTGAACCGATGGTTCCTGATTGCCTCGGTCAGTTCCGCGACCAGCCGTTCTTTGTCCCGGGGCAGCCGGCCGGCCAGCGGCACGTAGTTGGAGGCATGGTTCGACCGGAACACCGTCGCCTTGACGTCAACGTGTTCGAGGAAAAGCCTGAGCTCGGCCGCGAACTCGGCCGGTTCGGGCAGTTCAAACTCCCCGGACTCAAGCTGCCGGGCAAGCGGCGTGCCCGGGACAACGGTCACGGTCAGAGCCGACAGGTAATTCGGGTTCATCTGCGATACGGCCTTCGCTGACTCGACCGCATTCTCCTGCCAGCGCTTGCGGCCGCCGAGTCCCAGCAGGTAGATAACCGATGACTTCATGCCGGCGGACATGCCATGCCGGACGCCCGCTACCATCTCTTCGGCAGTAGCTCCCTTGTCAATCTCCCTGAGTATCCGGTCCGAGCCGGACTCGAGCCCGAGGTAGAATATCGACAGCTTGTGGGCCACCATCTCCTGCAGGTCCGCGGTCGGTTTGGACACGAGATCCCGGGCATTGGCGTACACGCCGACGCGCTGGAGCTCCGGGAAGACTTCCTCCAGCCGGGTGAGTATCCGCAGCAGATGCGGCGTCGGCAGGATGAGTGCGTTTCCGTCGCAGAGGAAGACCCGCCTGACGTCCGAACCGTGGTAGTCGTGCGCGGCCTCGATGTCTTCGAGCACTTCCTCGACTCGACGCACGCGGAACCGCTTGTCGCGGTACATCGCGCAGAAGGTGCAACGATTGTGCGAACAGCCGATGGTTGCCTGCAGGAGCAGGGAATCGGCCTCCGATGGCGGACGGAAGATGTTGCCGACGTAGCGCATGCTGTGTGAGTCTGGAAGATTCTACCGCCGGCAGGGATTGCGGTCTAGCAGTACGACCACGTCGGCGCTGCAGCCGCTTGACTGGAACGTGCATGGGACTAAGATGGTCGCGATGCTCGAACCCGGCGCTGACTTCTCTACTCACGTTCTCGACCTCGGACCGGAGGCGGTCGACTCCCTTGAAGTTGAGCGTCTCCGCCGCATCCTCGCGGCCAAGGAACCGGGTTCATCCCTGCTGGGTTTCTGCAACGAGGACCTGCTGGAGCGGCTCGGCGTCCTCGTGAAGCCGGGGGGTATCGAGAGCGGCGAGTCGGAAAGCAGGCGGCTCACGGTCGCCGGATTGCTGCTCGTCGGCAAGGAAAGCGTACTCCGGCAGCAACTGCCCGCACACGAGGCCATCTACCTGCACATGAAGAGCGACACCGAGTACGACAAGCGGGTCGACTCTTCCCGGCCGCTGCTCGCGATACTCGAGCAGTTCACGCAGGCGCTTGAGCCCTATAACCGCATCTACACCCTCAAACAGGGCCTCTTCCACTTCGAAATCCCCGACTTCCCGGAAGAAGTCCTGCGCGAGGCGCTGCTAAACGCGTTCGTCCACCGGGACTACAACGTGGCCGGCCCGGTCTACCTGCGGCACTTCACTGACCGGCTCGAGATCTCGAATCCCGGCGGGTTCTTCGGCGACGTCAACCCGCAGAACATCCTCGGACACGAACCGGTGTCGCGCAACCGGCTGCTGGCCGAAAGCCTGCAGAAGACAAGGATGGTCGAGCGAGCCGGCATGGGCGTCAAGCGAATGTACCACATCCTGCTTTCGTACGGCAAAGAGCCGCCGAGCTACGAATCCGGCCCGGACTTCGTCCGCCTCACCCTGCGCAGCGGCCGGGTCGAGGCTGTGGAGGGCAACCGCGAGGAGTCGGGAATCGACGAGAACTTCGCCCGGTTCGTGGTCAGTCGCCACCAGGAGGGCCGCGAGCTCAACCTGCACGACCTCCTGGTCTTCTCGTTCCTCAAGCGCAACCGCGAGATCGACCTGTCCGAAGCGGAGCGGATACTCCAGCGCGGCGAGAACGAGGCGCGCGAGACGTTGAGCTCGATGGTGCTGCGCGGGCTACTCGAGCCTTTCGGCCAGAAGAAGGGCCGGGTCTACCGCCTGTCCAAGGCGGTATACAACAAACTCCGAAAGAGCGTCAGCTACTCGCTCTTCCGCCGGGCCGAGGCCGCCTTCGCCGAAACCGCAATCATGGGCTACCTCGAAGAACTGCCCGGCCCGGAAGAGAAGCGGTTCATCACCAACGAGATTGTCCGCACGCTTCTCCGGGTCAGCCCGGCCCAGGCCGGGTATCTACTCTCCAGTCTGGTGAAGAAGAAGCGGCTGGTCCTGCGGGGCTGGGGCCGCGCGGCCAAATACTACAAGTCAAGCCAGCTGTCGGTTTTCTAGCGGCAAGGGCCGCAAGAACAAGGCCGCCCTCGGAGGAAGGCGGCAGGCTTGTTCGGGCTGCGGCTACTTGATGTCGGCCGAGGTGAGCTCGGAGTTGTACTGCGTCCGGTAGCCCTGCGACGTTGCGTCGGAGTAGACCCGCACCAGCCCGGTTCCCCTGGCAAACCACTCGTAGATATCCAGGGTGAAGATGCCGAAGTCGGTGCTCAACTTCACTTTCCACGCGCCCTTGTAGGTTCCGCCCGGTACTGTGACGTCTTCCTGTCCGATGACAGTCGCCGTAGCAATACCTGCGGACCAGGTCTGGCCCACTTCCGGGTTCGACATCATGAAGATTGTGCCGGCGGTGTCGTCCAGATCTGCATGGTAGAAGATCGTGTCGTGGACCTCGGCAACATAGGAGTAGCTGGTCGTCACGGAGGTGGAATCGCCGTCCCGGTAGTGGGTCGTCGCATCGGTCCGGAACCTCACCACCTCCCTCCCGCTAGAGAGGATAACCATGTCCAACGCGGTGTTCGTCTCGGTGCTGGTTTCCACCGTATCGAGCGACGCGCCCGTGGCTCCGGCCAGAGTCACCGCGTCCATGTTCCAGACGCTGCCGAGTGTCATCGGATAGATGGGGCCGGCCGGTGTCTTGCAGCTCGTGCCCAGCAGTGCGACGGCCGCGGCTACCGCCAATACTAGCATTCGTGTCACAGTTCTGTGACTCCTTTCGGAACCCAGTCTAGCCATGCCGGGCCCGGAGTCAATCCACCGCGGGCACCCCGAATCCGATATTGAAGTAACCACAGATCAACACTGATGAACACCGAATGGGTGACGACGTACGGGCTTGTTCCTACGCCTGTGTTTA
>JAFGRF010000186.1 GCA_016935295.1 Caldifarciminota bacterium
AAGCCGGGGACGCTGCCGCGCGAGTTCGCCGCCGCCGTTGCCCAGGGGCTTCACGACAGCATGGAATCCGGCGTGCTGGCCGGCTATGCCGTGGTGAACGTGAAGGCCCGTATCATCGACGGCGCGTGGCACGAGCAGGACTCGAGCGACGTGGACTTCAAGATCGCGGCCAACGCCGCGTTCCGCGAGGCCTTCATGGCTGCCGACCCGACGTTCCTGGAACCGATAATGGAGCTCGAAGTCGTGACTCCTGATCCATACCTCGGTGGCGTGCTGGGGGACATCACCGCCCGCGACGGCAAGGTATTGCACCTGGAGCCGATCAAGGGCCACCAGATCATCAAAGCCGAGCTACCGCTGATAAAGACCTTCGGCTACGCCACCCAGCTCCGTTCGCTCAGCCAGGGCCGCGCGTCGAACTCCATGCAGTTCTCCCACTTCAGCGCGGTTGACCAGACCACCCGCGAGCGCCTCTACCCTCTCTTCGCCGGCAAACCGCAGTAGCGGCCAGAAACCGACTTTCACCACCAAGGCACCAAGACACGAAGTCCGGCACCCAGCCTGCCGCGGACGGGCAAGCAATCCAGTCGCTACCATGTCATTCCGAGTGAGTCTCACGAATCGAGGAATCTCGTCCGGCACTCCGAATGAACTCGGCATACTGCCGGACAGGGACATGTGAGACAGGCTCTTGGGAGTTAGGAGTTAGCGGTGAGCAGTCAGGAGTCCGAAGCCTTGCTCGGGCTGAGAGATTCCTCGACTTCGCTCGGAATGACAGGGCTCATCTACCGCTGTCTTGTCTGACCCTCACCCCAACCCTCTCCCCTTAGGGGCGAGGGGGCATGCGCTTCTCTCCCTCCTTCTCTATGACCGAATCTGCGTCATCTGCGTAATCTGCGGATAGTCCTCTCCGGACCTTGGCGGTCTTGGCGGTTGTTCTCTGACCGGGCTACTTCGACTTGCGGGGGATGAGCTTCAGCCCGACCGCATCTTTGCCCGCGGGTTTGTACAGACGGACAATCGGAATGACGTACTCGGCGAAGAGCATGAGCACACCGAAGCCGAGAATGATGCGCCGCGCCAAGAGCGCCCATTCCTGCTCCAACTCGGGAATCCGGAGCGGGTTGGCCCACCACGCAATGCCGACAGCCAGCACCACAATCACGAGGATATTGGCGATGGTCCGCAACGTGTTCCAGAACAGAACCTTCTTGGTCAACCCCTCATCCGCGACCACGATCTCAGGCTCCAGCGCCTTCACGGCCTTCTTGAGTTCATCCAGGCTGGCAACCTGCATCAGCTATCCCTTGGTTTTTGATTCTTCGTTTGCAGTTCCTGGTTCGGAAGTGCCGGTTCCTGGCTTGCGACTCCGAACAGCCTGCTTCGGACTCCCGCCCTCCCGTTTGTCGGTCTTCCCGGGCCGGGCCTTCCTGCGCGGCTTCGGTTCAGGGGTGACCGGAAGGGACCGCGCCTCCGGCAGCCTGAGCTCCCTGACCGCGGGCGGCCTGCCAAAGAGGTCCTCATAGACCTTGGCGTAGCTGTCTTTGCCGCTGGCAAGGGCAAGCGTCAGCGGCATCACGTGGCGCGCCTGTTCCATCATCCGGCCCGCAATGTCGCGAATATCCCACTGTGCGGCCGGATCCTCGCGCAGCCGCGAGATGTGGTACAGCTCGCGCGCGTCCACTGTAACGAGCACGCGGCGCTGGTGCGAGTTCGTGAGCACGTACTGCGCTGCCGACGGCGAGATGGCCGCGATGTGGTCGAAGACGTCCTCGGTGCGCGCCAGCATCTCCTTGAATGACCTGTGCTCCTTGATCTCGGCGATGGAAGTCGGAATCGTCCAGCCGTTCTTCGGGTCGTAGGGCTGAGCCGTGATCGTCATCAGCCGGTGCCGCTTGAGCTGGGCGTAGCCCGAGGCCGAGATGACGAGCTCGAAGGTCAGCGAAAGGTGCTCGAACTCACGCAGTACCGCATCGTAGGCCTGCTGATCCCGGCACGCGAGCTTGAATATCTCCTTCTTGCGCGCAAGCGTCTGCCGCTCAACTCGGCTCAGGCACTCGGCGTGGCTCGCCTGCGAAACCGTATGCAGGATTGCCGCGAGCAGCTTGTTGTCGGCGTTCTGGGTGTAGTCCACGAGTACGACGTCTGATGCAGCCAGGGCGATGAAGTTGCGCGGGCGGCGACTGAAGGCAGGGGTCATGAACGTCGAGGCATATTCACGGATGCGGGAGTAGGTGTTCTTCTCGTGGTCGGTGGGCTGCGGGAACACGATGAGCGACGGCGCGACCGCAACGGTCTGCTCGTAAAGCTGCCGGGAGAGCTCCCGTACCTCGGCGAGGTTGCTGGCGGTCAGGCTCCGCAGCATGAACTCGAGGTTCCGCGCATTGGCCGTCATCCCGAGCTGTGTCTGGATGGCAAGCCCGGTGATATAGCGGGCGTCCTCTTTGGCCGCGTTCTCCGCCCGAAGGGGCTCGTTCTTCCACTCCGGGTGCTTGGCGGTGAAGTGCGGCACGAGCTTGCCGTACAGCTCGTGGTAGTAGCGGTTCTGGAGCTTCACGGTCGTCACGAACTCATCCAGCACCTCGGTGTCTTTCAGTTCCTCGGGTGCGACGAAGTCGTCGCCGAGCACCACGTAGCGCTGCGACTTCTCGGTGTAGGAGTTGAGCCGGTGGCGTTCCAGCGCCTCGACCGCGAGCCGCGACACGCCGGTCACGTCGAAGTTGAAGACCGCGTGCTCGGCAATCGAGTGATGGCCCATCTCGAAGACTATGGTCATATTCGACTTGCGGGCCTTCTCCAGCTCTTTGCGGGCCTCCTGCCTCAGTTCCTCGACCGGCTTGGAGCTCCGGCTGATCCGCGCGTAGGTGGCGGAGATCAGCTCCGGCGTCAGGACCACGCGGTGGTTCTTGGCGAGCGACTGCATCAGTTCGTACTCAATGTTGAATCCGGCGAGCGCGACTTTCATCGTGCTGAGGATATTGTCAGTCCGCCCAAAGTCAAGCTGCAGGCAAAGTCCAAAGGACCAAGTGGCAATGACAAAGTCGAGCATCCGAAGTCCGGACTTCGTCAGTTCCCATTTGCTTTGTCCTTTGTGCTTGTCACTTCGTCCTTTCCCTGTTGCTTTGTCCTTTGGACTTCGTCCTTTGTACTTGCGGGCTGCGCACTACGCCGGCAGCCCTTCAACAACTCGTGCCTGCTGCGGAGTGAACGTGTCTATGAGGTTGAGCATCTGCTTCATCATCAGGGCGTTGCGGGCCGCGGCCCCGGCATGGCAGTTGTTGAAGAAAGTGTATGTCGTCTTCGCGCCCGCGCTGACGCTGCGCAGGGGCGGAAGGAACTCGGACAGCTCTTCGCTTGAATAGAAGTAGTTGTACCGTTCCTCCCGGGACGCGTTGAACCAGTTCTTGTTCCGTCCGTGGAACCGGAAGTAGGCGATGTCCGAGGTCCGGCGCGGCTCGAAAGGCATCAGCCGGGGAATCTTCGGCTCGTCCACCACGCAGCAACCCATGCCGGTCTCCTCCAGCAGGCGGTACGCGTCCGGCCTCAGCCATGCCCGGTTGCGGAACTCGACCACGAGCGGCACACCCGGCATCGACTCCGGCATCTTCCTCAGGTAGTCGGAGTTCTGCGGCGCCGGGTAGAAGAACACCGGGAACTGGATGAGAAGGCAGCCAAGACGACCGGTATCGACCAGCGGGCTGATGCCCTCACGAAACGCCTTGAATACCTCGCTGGTGTCTTTGAGGACCCGCCGGCTCTCGTCCTGCCAGATGTCGTGGGTCATGTCCTTGTGCGAACGCACCACGAAGCAGAAGCCGGGGCTCGTTCTGCTCACCATCGACGCCAGAGTCCTGGGCGTGGGCATGGCATAGTAGGTGAAGTTCAGCTCGACAGTGTCGAATCCGAGTACGCTCTCGTAGTACTCCAGCATCTTCGGCTTGGCCAACCCGGTCGGGTAGGCGCGGCCGAGCCAGTCGTCGAACGAAAAACCGCTGGTGCCGACGCGGTAGGTCGGATTCTGTTCCATGGTCTAGTCCTGCCGGAACCCCCCTCGTAGGCTCTGTCGCAGGCCAAGAGGAGGACGCCCGAGGATCGGCGGCGATGGTATCTGCATCGTAGACGTCGTTGGAGGCCGCGCGAACGGCTGCGGCCCATTATATGTCCCGGTTACGGCGGTGTCAAAGCGGACTGGCCTCGGCCCGTCCTGCCCGATTTGGACAGGACATCGCGGAAGGCTTGACATGCGGCCAGCGTCCAATACGCTGAGTCGTTGGTACATCTGATTCGACAAGGAGTCATCCATGGTATCTCCCAAAGAAGCAAAACGCCTGACCGATAGCACCGACCGTCACATCCTGACATTGTACTTCAACACCCGTCCGGGCCAACCGCGGTCCGCCTACCCGGCCCGACTCCGCAGCCTGCTGCACGAATTGGTGCCGGCGGTTCCGACCGAAGACCGCAAGCAGTACGAGCAGGCTGCCGACCGGTTGATGAACTTCATCAGTCAATACCAGCCCGCGGGCAACTCGCTCCTTGTTTTCGCCGGTTCCAAGTCCTGGGACGAGTTTCCATCCCGCATCCCGGTTCGCGACGAAGTGGACTGGGGGCTGCCCAACACCGCTCAGTTGCTGTGGCTGATTGAGGAGTACCGGCCCTACGGCGTTCTCGTTGCGGGCGCCGAGCAGGTCCGTTTTCTCTCGGTCCGGCTCAACGAATTCGAGGCCTTCAAGGAATTCAGCACCAGCATCGACACCAGCCAGTGGCGCAAGCAGAGGGTCGGGTCGAGGGGGCGGGGCGATGCCGTGCAGAAGGGCGGCAGAAACACGGAAGCCTTCAATCAGCGCTACATGGAACAGGTCAGGCACTTCTGGAAGACCCTCCACAAGCCCCTGGCCGAGCTCATCGAGCACCATCGGATTCGCCGTCTTGTCCTTGCCGGCACCAAGTCGGTTCTGCCCGAGTTCGCGAAGTCGCTTCCTCCCAAGATCAGCAACCTCATCGTGTCCCACGTGAATATGGAGACATTCGTCAGTGCTGCTGACACCGCACGCCGGGTGCTGCCAGAAATCACCGTTTGGGAGCAGAGGCGCGAACGAATGACTGTGGACGAGCTTTTCGGGGCTGCCGGCATCAGCAGGCAGGCTGCCGTTGGTATCGACCCGGTCCTCAAGTTCCTG
>JAFGRF010000187.1 GCA_016935295.1 Caldifarciminota bacterium
CCCGGACTCAGCGCCGTATGACCCGGGCGGCCAAGTCCCGGCCGGATACTGGCATACCACCTGGTTCACCCACCTCGACAGCACCGCGACGGAGGATAGCATTCTTCCCCGTTTCATCCAGTCGCGCTATCGACACGCGAGTCTCCTTGATTCCCTGCCGAGACTGGTCGCATGCTACACGTGGGACAACCACTATGCCCTGCTGTACGTGGGCGATATCAATCCATCCACCGGGATGGCCGACGTCGAAACCTGGTTCCAGCTCATTCCGAACCTGCGTCTGATAGAGCACTAGGTCCGCGTCGGCAGATAGACTGCAGCCGGCAGGAGTTCAGCACTCCTGCCGGCTGCCCGCAATGGACCTGTTGCCGGGGCTTCCTACCTCTGTCCGGTGAAACTGAGACAGAACAGCAGCCTTGCTGCTATCGGCTACGGCTGGACAGCGGTGTAGAAGAACTGGCTCCCTCTGAACACGCGCAGCAGCAGCGGCCGCGGTGTGCCCTTCATTACCTGCTCGATGCGCCCGAAATCCGTCGTATTGCGCACCGGCGCGTAGTTGATCTCGCTGATGACGTCGCCCACGCGCAGCCCGGCTTCCGCGCCGGTGCCGCCTTCGACCTCGCTGACGACGATCCCGTAGCTGGGTCCGCCCGTGCGCGGTCCAGAAGCGGCGTGGTCCCTCACCGCAATGCCCAACCAGTGCTCCGTCGTGACATCGCTCGTCCCCGGGCGGGCTGACACGGTCCACATACCAAGCGTAGCCGTTACGGTCGTACGCTGGCCCTTTCGGACCAGGCCCAGTGTGACCTTGGTGCCGGGACTGCGGGCTGCGACCTCGCTCTGGAACCAGCGGACGTCCGGGATAGCCTTGCCGTCGAGGGTGAGAACGGCATCGCCCGGCATGATCCCGGCTCTGGCCCCGGGCCTGTCCGCTTCCACGGCTGACACAAGCACGCCCGCCCGGGTCGGCAGGCCAAGCGCGAAGCGGATTCCCTCGGTTATTGGCTGCGTGGATATGCCGAGCAGGCCGCGAATTACCTGGTGATGGACGACGAGCTGGTCGGCCACAGACCTGGCGAGATTGATGGGTGTGGCAAAACCGATGCCCGTCGGACCGGAGCGCAGGGTGCGCACGAAGCTTGAGACGCCGACGACGCGGCCCTGCACGTCGACCAGCGGTCCGCCTGAGTTGCCCGGGTTGATGAGCGCGTCGGTCTGGATGAAGTCCTGGAAGTCCGGGCCGGTGGACTTGGCAAGGCCCCAGCGCGACAACGCGCTGACGATACCCGCGGTTGCCGTGCCCTCAAGTCCGAACGGACTGCCCATGGCCATCACCGGCTGTCCGACTTCGAGTTCATCGGAGTTGCCGAGCACAGCCGGCGCAAACCTCCGGGCAGCACTCACCCTGACAACAGCAAGGTCCGTAATCGGGTCCTGCCCGACTACCGACACGTCGCCGCCGCCGTAGGCCTGACCGTCCGCGAACTTCACGGTCACGTCTGCGTATCCGTCGACGACGTGGTTGCAGGTCAGGATGTGCCCGAGAGTATCGAGTACGAACCCGCTGCCCAGTTCCTGCTTCTGGAGCACTGCCGGGCGGGTCGACTCAGCTGCCGGTCCGGCCCGGTCGGTGATGATGCTCACGAGCGACGGCCGCACTGCGTCGGCCGCGGACACGAAGCTGACCTGAGCGCGCGATGCGCCCACGGCAAGGAGCAGCATGAGTGCAAGAGCCCGTTTCACCGTTCTACTCCTCCCCTGCTCCCTATTCGCTGGTCCCTAGCCCCCGGCGCCCTTGCCGAGCTTGTACCCCTCCTCCAGGCACTTCACGTTGACCGGAATCAGCTTGGCCTTCTTCTGGAACTCGTGCTTGGCCATCGCGACCACAGCGTCAAACGGCACGAGCCCGGTCGCGCCGACGTAAGCCCCGAGCATCACCATGTTCGCGGCCTTGCCGGTGCCCGCCTCGATGGCGATCTGGTTGGCCGGCACCTCGATGACCTTCACGTCCTTGCGCTCCGGCCGTACCGAGATGAGCGATGTGTTGACGACCGCGAAACCGTTGGCCTTCTGGGTCGGACAGAAGCGCTCCAGCGAGGGACGGTTCATCACGACCGCGTCGCGGGGGTTCGATATGATCGGCGATGCGATCGGCGCATCGCCGATGATGACCGTGCAGTTGGCCGTGCCGCCGCGCATCTCCGGCCCGTATGAGGGCAGCCACACTACTTCCTTGCCCAGGGTCATGCCGACCTCGGCCAGCAGCTTGCCCGCGAGCATCACGCCCTGACCGCCGAACCCGGCGAATACCGCTTCGACCTGCATCTCACGCCTCCTTTGCCGGCTCGGCCGCCGCAGGCGCTTCTTCGAACCGCTTGAAGTTCTGTACCGGGTAGTAGGGCACCATGTGCTCCTGCAGCCACTTGGTCGCCTCGAACGGGGTCAGCCCCCAGTTGGTCGGACAGGTGGAAAGCACCTCAACAAACGTGAAGCACTTGTTGTCGCGCTGCAGTTCGAACGCGGTCTTGAGCACGCGGCGTGCCTTCAC
>JAFGRF010000188.1 GCA_016935295.1 Caldifarciminota bacterium
ACGCCCGGCGCGGAGAATACGGTGATGCTCACGATATTCGAGGCGCTCCTGGCAAGGTTTCCGGGGCGGACCCTGGTGGCAGAAACCCGGACGCCGTGGAGGTTCCGGCTGTACAGGCTGCGGTAGCCTAGCCGGCCGCCTGAGTTCCGGGTTCAGGTTTCCGGCTGTCGACTTCCAGTCGCCTGAGCCGGCGCGCGGCGCCGAACCAGACGAAGCCGGTGATGATTAGCGCCGCGAAGAGGCCGTAGGAGCCGAGGACAATCCCTCCGACCTGATATCCGGACAGGTTGCCCGGCGTGGTTTCGGCCAGGATCACGATCCAGAAGGAGTACGCGAGCAGGGCAACCACCAGGATGACAGAGTCGACGATGATGTGGCCCGAGAGCACGAACGGGCTCGGGCTGGGCCGGAGCAGGCGCAGGTAGCGTTCGCGCGTGACCCCGCTTTCCGGCTGCGCCGTGTCTTCAACGAGTTCCGCCTCGAACAAACCGACCGCGCGGTGACACAGGGCGGCGAGCACGGCGACCAGGGCAACGAGCAGGAGCGCGTAGATCACCGGCCGGTACGCGTAGAAGAGCGCAATGGGCTCCATTGAACTGCTGATGGTGAGCGGAAAGCGGAGCAGGAGCCCGGGACCGAACCCGGCGTGCACGAGCAGGGCAATCGAGAAGAGAATCCGCAGGTAGAAAGTCGCCCGCGCTGCACGGCCCAGGTGTTCGCGGAAACCGGTGGAGTTTTCGGCAGGAGCCGACATGGGTTTCAGAATAGGGTGAGCGGGACGGAAGTCAAACGCGGACAGGGGCGAGGTGAGGATGACCGGAGCAGCGAGGATGCAATGCAGAATGCAAAATGCAAATGTCAGAAGGCAAGGGAGAAGGACAGAGGGATAGAGAGATGAAGGGATAAAGTGCCGCGAGGACGCAATTCAAACTGCAAGATGCAAAGGGCAAAAGGCAAAATGATGGGAGGAAGAGGTGGGTTTACTGACTGGGCGACTGCTCGCGGATGAAAGCAAGAACGTGCAGCCGGCCGAGTGACCGGTAGGTACTGACTGTCGCCTCCAGCGGTATGACAGTCCCGTCGCGCCTGAGACCGTGGTAGGAGTAGCTGGTCGGGACGTCCTTTCCCTGTTCGCGCAGCCGGGTGTAGCCGGACAAGAGCTCCCGATCCTGCGGCGCATCGAACTCGCCCGCGGGCCGGCCGATGACCTCAGCCGGGGAGTCGTATCCCAGCAGTCGTGCGAACTGCTGGTTGGCGTAGACCAGCACACCCTCACCTTCGCCGACGATCGCGCCCGGCGAGTTGTCGAGTACCGCCCGCAGTTCGTCGGCGGTCTCTTGTGCTACCCTGGCCAGCCGCTTCCACTCGGTGACGTCGTGGACAGAGGTCAGGACGCGAACTACCTTGCCGTGCTCGGTCACCGGCGTCTTGGTCGTCTCGGTTATGAAAGTCCGGCCGGCAATGGTGGTTTCTTCCTCGGTTACGACCGGTTCACCGGTAGCGAAGACCCGGCCGTACTCCTCCCGGACCCGATCGGGCAGGAACGGGAACGCCTCAAATACAGTCTTGCCGAGCACCGCGTCGTCAAGACCGTTCTGGCGCAGCCAGCGCGTGAAGGCCTGGTTCGCCATCACAATCCGCAGGTCGGAGTCGGCGACGTGAACCGGGTCGCGCATCGCCTCCAGCGCGGTGCGGTACCGCTGCTCGGACTCGCGCAGCGCCCGCACAGCTTCTTCGCGCTCAGTTACGTCCTCGCCTGAGCTCAGGGTGCCGGTAGGCCGCCCCTGCTCGTCGCGCAGGAGCACGTTGTGCCAGGCGATCAGCCGTTCCTCGCCAGAGGCGGTAAGGACCGGATTGTCGTAGTGCTCCACCGGCTCGAGGTTGCCTGACATCAGCGCGTCGAACACGGATTTCACCTGAGGCCGGTCGCGCTCGGGCACATAAGTATCGAACCAGTTGCGGCCCAGTCCCTCCGCCTCGGTGACCCCCAGCACCTGGCAGGCCCGACGATTGAGCAGGGTGATGGTGCCTGATGCGTCGAGGGCAACAAGCATCGACCCGGCCAGCGCCAGGTAGGTCTGCGACCGCTCCTTTTCCTCGTGCAGGGCACGCTCTGCCCGCTTCCGCTCGGTGATGTCGGTGACGATTCCCAGGATTGCCCGTGTTCCACCGTACTCGATCAGCTTGGTGGTAATAATGGCCTCGATCCGACGTCCGTCCTTGGTGACCAGCGAGTATTCATACGGCTCGACCTCTTCGCCGCGGCCGTGGCGGGCGTAGACTTCCTTGATGAGGTCGGCCGATTCCGGCGCGATAAGCTTCCTGAAGTCGAAGTCCGGCGCGTAGAACTCTTCGCGCGTGTAGCCCATCCCGTCCACGCTCTTCTGGTTGGCGTACACAACCCGGCCCCGGCTGTTGATGAAGATCATGTTCGGCGACTGCTCGGAGAAGCTGCGGAACTTCTCCTCGCTTTCGCGCAACGCCTGCTCGGCCTGTTTCCGTTCAGTGATGTCCCGCGCTATCGAGAGGACCAGCGTCGTGCCGGCAAGCCCCATGGTCGAGGCGCTGATCTCGACCGGGATATGGCGGCCGTCTTTGTGAACCCGGACTGCCTCGGCGCGGAACGTACCGTCACGGAGAACGGCATCGGTCAGCCGCTGCAGCCAGACGCGGGATTCGGCCGGAACAACATCCGCCACGCTCATCTTGAGCAGTTCTCCCTTGCTGTACCCGAGCAACTCACACCCGTGGCGATTGACGTCGAGAATGCGCCCGTCGACCGCCTCGACGAAAACGGCATCGTTGGCCGACTCAAACACCGTGCGGTACATCAACTCAGACTGGGCCCGGGCCTGCTCGGCCCTGACCCGCTCGCTGACGTCGCGCGTCACCAGCAGTATCCGGCGCTCGCCCCCGACCGTCATCGTGGAAGCCTGCAGGTCAACCACAAAGCTCTCGCCGTCCTTCCGGCGCATGCGCATGGTGCGAGCTACCTGCCGGCCGGCGCTCAGGTTCGTCAGCAGTCGGACGGCGGTGGAGCGATCCTCGGGCGCCGCCAGTTCGACGAAAGTCAGTCCTTTGTTATCCGGCACGGCATAGCCGTACAGCCGGACGAACGCCGGGTTCGCCTCCAGCAACCGGCCGTGCATGTCGGCGATCGCCGCTGCGTCGAGCGCTTTCTCGAAGAGCACCCTGTACTTGTCCGCGGAGGCCTGAATCGCCGCCTCGGCGCTCCACAGGCTGGTCACGTTTCGGCCGACGAAAACCACGCCGGCCGCCTCTCCCGCCTGGTTGCGCCCCGCCGTGGCGAACAGGTAGATAGCGACCTCATCCCCGGCTCGAGTGTGGCACCGGCGAGCACCGGCAAAGTCGCGCCCGGAGAGTATCCCCGCAAGGTCGATGGCGGCCCCCCCTTCTGTTTCCATGCGGCAGGCGACTGAGTAGGGCTTGCCGAGCACCTCCTCGGACTTGTACCCAGAAACCTCCTCCGCCTCCTTGTTCCAGTAGACGACGTGGCCGAGACGGTCGGTTGCGAACACGACATCGCCTGTCTGGAAGGCCACGTCGGCTGTGAAGGGAAGAGGTTGAACCGCTGTTTTCTGGCTCATTTGGTCAAGTGCGTGTGCAGTCCAGGTTCGGCCACCCGTGCTGACGACCGCGGGCTGCGGATGGATGTCCGCGTACCGAAATCGGTCCGCATTGTACGTCTGCTCGTACCCCCAGTCAAGTGTCTATGGTCCTCCAGCTTGTGCTTCTCGTATCCGCTGCAATTTGATTCCGTGTGCAGCTTCCGTTCCCGGTCTCCGGGCCATTGGCTGTCATATCTTCTTCTAAACCAAGCGCTTGCGCGCCTGTCAGCAGGACGCTACGTTCTGCTCGCCGACTGCGACGAGCAATGCAGCAGTTGCTGGCGCAAAGCGCGGCAACCACTGCATTAGTTCGCGTCTTGCGACGCAACAATCGGCCCGATGTCAGCAGGGTGCGAGACAACGAAGTCGGGGTGGAAGGAGACAAGAAACCACGCCGGGCGGAATCCGTAGGTAACGGCGCAGGAGCCTACCCCGGCCGCCTTGGCGGACTGTATGTCGAGCTCGGAGTCGCCGACCATAATCGCCGCACGAGGCTGCACGTCGAGTTCTCGCAGCGCAGTGAGGATCGGCTCCGGGTCGGGTTTGTGCTTCCTGCCCTCGAGCCAGCCGTGGACGTAGTCGAAGCAGCGGGCAAGGCCTGCGCCGGCCAGCGTGAACTCGGCCTGGGTCTGGTGCTTTGTGGTCACGAGCGCCAGCTTCACGCCGGCGCCGCGCAGCATTTCCAGCAGCTCGCGAATTCCCGGGTAGACCCGGGTATGGTCGTTGTAATGCTCTGCGTAGTGGGCGCGGTAGGCGTCGGCAAAGCGACGGGTGCTCTCTTCGTCGGACGGACACCCGAGCGCATGCGCGACCGCCTCGAGCGGCTGGCCGATGAGCACGAGTATGTCCTCATCCGGCGGCTGTTCGCGGCCGGGCAGCACTTGGCTGAGAGCGTGCCGGACCGCCGCTACGACGTCCCTCCCGGAGTCAACCAGGGTCCCGTCCAGGTCAAAAAGCGCAGCAGCGTAACGGCGGATGGCGTGTTCCTGGGGTGACGGCGCCCTCCCGGTCACCGGGACCCCTGGGCCCGGGAACCCCCGAACCTTAAGCCTGTCACTTGGCAGCCGGATGCCAGTACTTGTCCAGGTAGGCGTCGCGAACGCGCTTCAGTTCACCGCGCGGGAAAATGGCAAGCAGCTTCCAGCCAAGGTCGAGGGTCTGCTCGATTGTACGGTTCTCCTGCTCTCCCTGCGCGATGTACTGCTCCTCGAAGTCGCGCGCGAAGCGAAGGTACAGCTTGTCTGCGTCGGTGAGGGCCGCTTCGCCGAGGATGATCTCAAGCTCCTCTGCCTCCTTGCCGCGCGCATAGCAGGCGTAGAGTTGGTTGAACAGGTCAGCATGGTCCTCGCGGGTCTTGTCCTTGCCGATGCCCTTGTCCTTGAGACGCGAGAGCGACGGCAGCACGTCCACAGGCGGAGCGATCTTGCGGCGGTGCATCGCGCGGGAGAGGATTATCTGACCCTCGGTGATGTATCCGGTCAGGTCGGGAATCGGATGTGTCTTGTCATCTTCGGGCATCGTGAGCACAGGCATCATCGTGATTGAGCCTTTGCGGCCTCTGATGCGACCGCACCGTTCGTATATGGACGAAAGGTCGGTGTAAAGGTAGCCGGGGAATCCGCGGCGACCGGGAATCTCCTTGCGGGCGGCCGAGACTTCCCGCAGGGCCTCGCAGTAGTTGGTCATATCGGTCAGGATGACAAGAACGTGCATACCCAGGTCGAAAGCCAGGTACTCGGCCGCTGTTAGCGCCGCACGCGGTGTTGCGATCCGCTCGATCGCCGGCTCGTTGGCAAGGTTAAGGAACAGCACGGTACGCTCAATCGCACCCGACTGCGTGAAGTCGCGGATGAAGAACTCGGCCTCCTCGAAAGTGATACCCATGGCTCCGAACACCACGGCAAACGGCTCGTTCGTCCCGAGCACCCGCGCCTGCCTGACTATCTGCGCGGCCAGGCGGTTGTGCGGCAGGCCGGAGCCGGAGAAGATCGGCAGCTTCTGGCCGCGGACGAGCGTATTGAGCCCGTCGATCGGCGAAACGCCGGTCTGTATGAACTCATTCGGGTACTCCCGCGCGTATGGATTGATCGGCGCGCCGTTGACATCGACCCGCCGGTCCGGGATTATCGCCGGCCCGCCGTCGCGCGGCCGCCCCAGGCCGCCGAACACGCGGCCGAGGATCTCAGGCGACAGATCGATGGTGATGCCGCGGCCCATGAAGCGGATTTTGACCGTGGGCACTGCGATTCCGGTCGCTCCCTCGAACACCTGGACGAGCGCCTTGTCCCCTTCGACTTCCAGCACCTGCCCGCGCCGGACTTCGCCGGACGCGAGCGTGATCTGCACGAGCTCCTGGTACTTTATACCTTCCACGCCGGCTACCAGCATCAGGGGTCCCGCGATTGACGTGACCGTCTGGTATTCGCGGATCATCTCGCCTCCATGGCCGCCAGTTCTTTCTCCCCGTCGGCACAGGTCTGGGCGATGGCGGTCGCCGCCTCGTCCTCGGTCAGGTATTTCATGCGGGCGATGCGATCGCGCACCGCGGCCTCCTCAATCGCTCCAACCTCAACACCGCGCGCGAGGGCCGCGCGGGAGATTTCGTAGAACCGCAGGATTGCGCTCAACATGGCAGCCTGCTTGGGCAGCGACGCGTAGGTGTCGACCTCGTGAAATGCGTTCTGATGGAGGAAATCCTCTCGGATGGACCGCGCCACCTCGAGCACCAGTCGGTCTTGTGCGGAAAGCGTATCCTTGCCGACCAGCCGCACTATCTCTTCCAGTTCGGCCTCCTTCTCGAGCAGCTGCATCGCCGCGGCCGCATCCTTCATGAACTCCGGCGTCGCCTGGCGGTCGAATGACTCGCGCAGGACGTCGCTGTAGAGCGAATAGGAGTTCAGCCAGGAAATGGCCGGGAAGTGGCGTTGGAACGCCAGCCGGTCTTCGAGCGACCAGAAGACTTTCACGACGCGAAGCGTGGCCTGAACTACCGGGTCGTTGAGGTCCCCACCCGGCGGCGATACTGAGCCGACCACCGATACGGCGCCCTGTTGCTCTTTGCCGTCCGGGGTCCGGCCCAGGCAGACAACGTGGCCGGCCCGTTCGTAGAACTCGGCCACGCGGGTCGCGAGGTAGGCCGGGTAGCCTTCCTCCCCCGGCATCTCCTCCAGCCGGCCCGATATCTCCCGCATCGCCTCGGCCCAGCGCGATGTGGAGTCAGCCTGCAGCGCCACCGAGTAGCCCATGTCGCGATAGTACTCGGCGAGCGTAATTCCGGTATAGATAGACGCCTCGCGCGCGGCCACGGGCATGTTCGACGTGTTAGCAACCAGCACGGTCCGTTTCATCAGCGGCTCGCCGGACTTGGGGTCGACGAGATGCGGGAATTCCAGCAGAACATCGGTCATCTCGTTCCCGCGCTCGCCGCAGCCGACAAAGATGATGATCTCCGCGTCTGACCACTTGGCGAACTGGTGCTGGATCACGGTCTTGCCCGAGCCGAACGGCCCGGGCACGGCCGCCGTGCCGCCCTTCGCGATCGGGAAGAACGTATCCACGACCCGCTGGCCGGTCACGAGCGGCTGGTCGGGCTGGAGCTTCCTCCGGTACGGACGCGCCCGGCGTACCGGCCAGCGCTGGGCCATCTTGAGGGGCTGCTCGCCTTCCGGCGTCTTGAGGACAGCGATGGGTTCGTCGACCGTGAACTCGCCCGGCCCGATCCGGACAATCTCGCCCGACATCCCGGGCGGCAGCATGATCCGGTGCCGCACGAGAACGGTCTCCTGGACTTCTCCGACAACGTCGCCCGGTTCGACCTGGTCGCCCGGCTTGCGCAACGGGGTGAAAGCCCACTTCCTGCTTCGGTCGAGCGGCGGCGCCTCAACGCCGCGGCTGATGAAGTCCCCTACCTGTTTCTGGATAACGTCCAGCGGCCGCTGGATCCCGTCGTAGATCGACTCGATCAGCCCCGGGCCAAGTTCGACCGACAAAGGCTCGAAGGTCGGGAATACCGGTTCGCCCGGCCCCACTCCTCCGGTCTCCTCGTAGACCTGGATTGACGCACGGTCTCCTTCCAGTTCGATGATCTCCCCGACCAGCCGCTTCTCGCTGACCTTCACGACGTCGTACATCCGCGCCCCGGCGATTCCTTCGGCGACAACCAGCGGACCCGAGACCTTGATAATCGTACCCTGGCTCTCACTCATCGCATATCTCCTTCGTCTGCAACCGAAGCCTTCTCTCCCCGAGGCGCCTGCTCGCGCCCGAACACATCTGCTCCAACCGCGCGCCTGACTGTCTCCCGCAGCCGCTCAAGCCCGCGTTGCTCCGCCCCCATCGGAAGCATTACCAGACAGGACGTTGCTCCGCGGCTGTAGCGGTCGATCAGACCGGCCAGATGCAACGACAAGTCCTCGGTGTAGAACAGCACCGAGAGCCCTGCCGCCAGCAGCTTCTCGACCTGCACGCCCGCATCCGGGCCGGGCTCGACTGGAAAAACCGCGAACCCGGCGGCGCGGAAAGGCGCAATGACTTCAGGCCTCCCGACCACACCAACCCTAGCCGCCAGGTCGCCCGGCGCACGTTCCTTCTCGTTACTCGACATAGGCTACCAGGTCCTGAGTTTCCTCGATCGCGCGCCCTGCGAGCTTTGCGGCATAGATGAGTCGCAAGTTGCGGACTTCGTTCTCCCGCAGAAGGAAAAAGGTGACGAGCGGCTCATATCCGAAAGTCGCGTAGCGGGTCTGGCGCAAATAGCGGAGCTCTGCCTCGCGCCCGATCCGCTCCATCCGCGCGAACGACCGTCGGCTGGTCAGGGCTGCTCGTCCCTGCTCCAGATACGCACGGAATTTCTCACTCCCGGCCCCGAGCGGCGGGGCTTTCGCGAGCAGTTCCAGCATCGCTTCCCACGGCTGCGGCAGCGCCGCCAGCAGGGTGGCGAGCGTCAACGTACCGCCTTCCAGGAAAGCTGCTTCCATCTCCCCTGCCAGGTCCTTGTCTGCACCCTCCCGTGCCTTCAAGCGCACCACCGTACGCAGGTTCTCAATATCGGCATGCAGCCCGAAGTAACCGGTCACGAATTGACTGGCGCTCGCGACCCGCAGTTCCGCCTGCTGTTGGAGACGATCGAGTGCGGCGTCGACGGCAGCCGGGTCTCGTTCCTGGGAAAATGTCTGTATGGTGTCGGCTACGACCTTGGCGACTTGCCTGCCCTCCGGCAGGTCGCGGATTTCCTGCGGAAGCTCAGCATCACCCTTGCCCTGCGACAGCGCCTCCTTCGCAGCTGCTTTGAGTCTACGGAAGGCGGTGGGCAGTGAGAACAGACGTGTCAGCCATCCATCCAGCGCATACGCGGAGAAGAAGTCGCTGTTATCCCTGGCAGCGCCCCCGAGCGCCTCTGGCACACCGGCAGCGCCCCCTTCCAGAAACCTGCCGTACGCCGTCTCTGCCAAGGCTGCGGCAAACTCGTCGCCTCCTCGCGCTCGGACAAACCGTTCATAGCGCGGCCTGTCCATGAGCGTCGGTTCAAGCGCCCGGACGCGCCCGATGGCAAATCCGTACTTCGAGTCTTCGCTCAGCCTGTCCATACTCTGATTGCGTTTTGCTGTGTTGTCCGGCCTCTTGGTGGCCGAGTGGTAATCATAGTCAGCTAGGTGAGCGTGTCAATGTGAGTTGGGCCGAACTGGCAGGGCCGGCGCAAGGCAGACGCGCGACAGCCCCTCCGACGGAGGTGGGAATCGCTTGTGTCGTGCGTAGGTAGCACGCTCCTCGTTCTCCACAAACCACGAGGTACTCCCGCGCTCATGTCGCCGTCCTTCGGCGGCAAGCGTCCGGCTGGCTTCCCTGTCTTTCCCAGTCGATACATCCAAGTAACGTCTACTCGTTCCCCCGGCTTCTTCTTGGCCGGGACTGCCACAACGAAGAACTCGCGCCGATGTCAAACATAGATGCTGGCGGAACCGCACACTGCACAGCAGTTGGCAACTGGCAGAAGAGATCTTTGCCCGGCTATACTTATTATAGCTAGTAAGGTATTGTAAGTAGTTATCAGAGTTCGCCGATAGGTGCAGTCTCTTTGACAACTACATCATTAAAAAGACTAGTCCTGATGTTGTTGTTGGGTTGTGGACAGCTGTTCATACAGCGTAAGTAAAATGCTGATAATTAGATAGCCAAACCAGCCCCAGTATAATTGATTGGACATCTCGTGGATGAAGCGGTCGTTACTGGCCATCAACATCATTGTCAACTCAGTTCCCCACGACTTATGCCCTTCGAAAGCTTCTCGATCTTCGCGGCGAAAGCAGGGTCACTAGTCCTGAGGTCACCAACTCGCTTGATCGCGTGCATTACCGTAGTGTGATCCTTGTTTCCGAAGAGCCCTCCGATTTCCTTCAGAGAGAGGCTCAGCGAAGCTCGCATCAGGTACATTGCTACCTGCCGTGCAAGCGCCAACTGCTTGGTCCGGCCGCCGTTGGTGATGTCCTCCAGCGTGACACCGAAGTAGTCGGCGCAGGCTCTTATGATACGGTTGTGGTCGACCGGCTCCTCCTCTTTGACAAGGTCCCGGAGTGCCTCTTCGGCCAGGGCGACGGTAACCGGCCGGGCGTCGAGCGACGCGAGGGCAAGCAGACGTATCCAGCTTCCCTCAAGCGCACGGACACTGGTACGGACGCGGGCAGCAATGAAGTACGCGACATCGTCTGGCAGTTCGGCATGATCCATGGCGGCTTTCTGCTTGAGTATGGCGATACGCGTTTCCAGTTCCGGTGCCTGTATGTCCACGACCAGACCCGAGCCGAGCCTGGAGGCGAGTCTCCCCTCGAGCGCCGGGATGTCCTGCGGCGGCCGGTCACTAGTGAAGACGATCTGGCTGCCTGCGCCTTGCAGCGAATTGAAGATGTAGAAGACTTCCTCCTGCAGCCGCTCCTTCCCGACCAGGTAATGGACGTCGTCGAGCAGCAGCAGATCGAGGGAGCGGTACTTGTCCTTGAACTCGAGGCGTGTGTTCTTCTCGATGGCCTGGATGAGCTCGAGGAACAGGTCGTCGGCGGCCGTGTAGTAGACCTTGAGCCCCGGCTTCTTGGCCACCGCAAGGTTGCCGATTGCCTGGGCCAGGTGAGTCTTGCCCAGGCCGACTCCGCCATATATGAAGAGCGGGTTGTAGCTTGCGCCCGGTCGCTCGGCAACACTGCGCGACGCGGCGACGGCCAGGCGGTTCGACTCGCCCACGACGAAGTTCTCAAAGGTGAGGTGCGATTGGAGCCGGTAGCCGTTCTGTCTGGCGGCCGGGCGCCGCACCGGTGCGCGCCGAATCAGGACGCCAGTATCAGCCGAGTCGCGCGGCTGGAAGGAAAGCGAAAGCTCCTGTTGAGAAACGCTGGTCAGCGCGGCCCTGACCTCGGCCGAGTAGTGCTGGCTCAGCCAGTCGGCGAAGAAAGAATTGGGGACCTCAACCTCCAGGACTCCGTTTGACAAGGCGCGCCCGCGCGTCGGCGCAAGCCAAGTCTCGAAACCTTCGCGACTTACGCGCGGCTTCACGTAGTCGAGGATGTCGGCCCAGAGTTTTACGGCATCGGGCAGGGCTTGGTGCCCGACGCGTGGTTGTACGTCGCTGTCAGCCACACCCATCTGCAGCCCCTTTCGGAAAAACACGCTCGAATAGCCTTGACGATCCAGGCGAGAAGCCTACCCCGGCTGGTTATCCACCAAACCGCCCACATTCCCGCTCATGCCCCCGTCTGCGGCAAAAAGGCGACACGCCGACGGCGCGTCAGCAGTCGACAAGGAACGGATTGTAAGGTCGCTAGTCTGCCGGCGACGATTCTAGACCCGCTGCCCTGCGAGTCAAGCTCAGTCTCGCGTTGCCGTGCAGAAACGAACGGCACTGCGGTGACCGAGTTTGCGGAGAGATCACGGCACCCAGGCGGTGGCTGCTGCCTGGCCGTATGCGACGCCGCCGTCGTTGAGCGGTACGGTCCGGTTCCAGTAGACGTTTCGTCCGAAGGACCGGAGTCCGGCGATGACCTGTCGGCGAAGCCATGAGTTCTGGAAGGACCCGCCGGAGAGACACACCGTGGCAACACCGTATCGTGAGCAGAGTTCTTCGGCGAGCCGTACGGCGGCCCGGGACAGCGTGTTGTGGAACCGCGCCGCGATCGCTGCCGGGGCTACACCGGCCGCTGTTTCACGTGCAACACGCAGGATGATGGGTTCTGGCAGCAGCGCGGGGGAGACCGACAAATCGAGCACCTCGTCCACGGGCCAGCATTTTCTCTCGCGGGGATCGGCCAGGGCTTCCAACGCCGCGGGGGCTTCGCCGTCGAAGCTCGCAGTTCGACAGGCTCCGGTTATCGCCGCCGCCGCATCGAACAGGCGCCCGACCGAGGATGTCAGGGGCAGCCGTCGACTGACGGCGCGCTGCCCGCGTGAACGCAACGCGAGACGGTCCTTGGCCTGTGCCAGATAGGTTCGCGCTACCCGGGAGGGATTGGCGAGTTCGGCCCCGGCGTCCGCCAGCCCAAGGTATCCTAAGTGTCCTACTCGCTGCCAGTTAGCTCTATCGTGCACCAGCAGGAACTCCCCTCCCCAAACAGCGCCGTCCGGGCCGTACCCCG
Source organism: Caldifarciminota bacterium (assembly GCA_016935295.1). Taxonomy (GTDB): domain Bacteria; phylum Hydrothermota; class Tepidihabitantia; order Tepidihabitantales; family Tepidihabitantaceae; genus UBA2258. Next base: position 12,245 of record JAFGRF010000188.1, read on the forward strand.
TTCCGTCAAACGCCAGACCCAGCACCGGGCTGCGCAGGTCGTGCTCGGCCATGACCGAGAGCACGTGCGCATAGTGGTGCTGCACTCGCACCAGCGGCAGCCCGAGGTCACGCGCCAGGCGTTCTGCCAGCCGCGTTGACGCATAGTCCGGGTGCAGGTCAGCGGCCACCAAGGCGGGCTCGATGCCGGTCCATTCGGCGTAGCGCGCGAAGGTCTCAAGCCAGAAAGCCTCACCTTCTGCGGTTTCGACCGTGCCGACGTGCGGGCTCAGGAAAGCCCGGTCTTCGCCGGCGAGGGCAAAGGTATTCTTGAACTCGCCGCCGACCGCGAGGACGGGCCGTTTCACGTGAAACATCCGGCCCAGCGGCAGGGGCTGCGGTGCGTAGCCGCGGGAGCGCCGCACGAAGACCAGGGGAGACTCACGTTCTGCTTCGGCCAGGACTACCGAGTCATCGCAGCGGTTGGCAATCGGACGATTGTGGGAGAGGACAAGGTCGGGCACGTTCGGGAGTTCCCTGCCGAGCCCGCCTTCCTCGGCGACTATCGGGTTTTCTTTCCGGTTGGCGCTCGTCATCACGAGCACGGCCGGCCTCCCGCCTGCCAGCCGCATACGTTCGAAGAGAACTGCATGCAGCGGGGTGTAGGGCAGCATCACGCCGAGGCGGGAGTTCCGCGGAGCGACCGCGTCGGCAACGTGCAAAGCGGGGCGAGGCGACTTCGGCAGCAGGACAATCGGCGCTGCCGCAGAGAGCATGACCTCTTGAGCCGCAGGGGAGACGCGGCAGAACTTGCGGGCCGCCGTTACGTTCTCGCACATCAGGGCGAATGGTTTGGCGGGCCGGCGCTTGCGCCGGCGGAGGAGCCCCACGGCACTATCGTTGGTGGCGTCACAGGCGAGCTGGAATCCGCCCAGGCTCTTTATCGCGACGATCCTCCCGCCCAGCAGAGCTTGCGCCGCCGCTTCGACGGGTGGCAGTCTGGCGCTTGCTGGAGAAACGGTCAGCCTGGGGCCGCAGACCGGGCAGGCAATCGGCTGGGCATGGTAGCGCCGGTCTCCCGGTTCTGTGTATTCTCTTCGGCAGTCGGGGCACATCCTGAAGCGCGCCATCGTCGTGTGCGGGCGGTCGTAGGGGAGGTGCTCGATAATCGTGTAGCGCGGGCCGCACTGCGTGCAGTTGGTGAACGCGTACCCGTGGCGGCGGTTGGCCGGGTCGGCAATCTCGCGCCGGCAGGCAGGGCAGATGGCAAGGTCCGGCAGGACATCGACCCCGGCGCCCTTCTCGGCACGGCTTGGCCTGATGACGAAGTCCAGGCAGGGCGTTAGCTTTGCGCGGCTGACACGGAAAGAAGTCACTACTGCCAAGGGTGGTGGGTGCAGCCTGAGCTCTTCCGTGAAACGCCGAGCGTTCTTCCCCTGGGCTTCGATGACTACGCCGAGGTTCGAGTTTGCGACAAAGCCGCGTACGTCCAGAGCTTTCGCCAGACGATACACGTGGGGCCGGAAACCCAGGCCTTGCACCTGGCCTTGGATCGAGATCTTGTAGCCGCTAGCCAACGGCGGCCCCGCGTTGAACTAAGTTATTGAAAAGCTTTGAGTTATGAAGCCAGCCGCTCGAGGCTATTCCTTCTTTTCCGGCTCTTCTGCTGCCGGCTTCGGCTTCAAGTCTTCCAGTTCCGGGTTCGGCACCGGCTCGATCAACTCTTCCTCGTCCTCCGGCAGTTCCAGCACGTTCTTCTCGTCCTTCTTGTAGGCCAGGACCGCGAAGTTGAGCGTCATGCCCGTGAACCAGACCGAGAGGCCGTATCCGACGACCATGATGGCGATGAGGTAGAACAGAACGCCCAGCAGCAGGGAGGCGATGTCGTGGCTCCAGCCGAGGCTGACGTACGCCCCGGGAAGGTATGCCTGAGGGAAGCCGTACAGGTTCATCTCCGCAAGGAAAGTCCGGTGGAAGAGCTGGGGACACCAGTACGGAACGGCCAGCTTGAAGTAGTAGGCCGCATTCGCCGTCACGTCGGCCAGTTTCTCCCCCATGAAAACTCCGGTGATCGCATAGCCGATTCGTCCGGCTGCGCTGGTCGCGAGCCCGAGCAGGAACGAGCCGGCTTTGGCGAGCAGGGCGGTCGTGGCGGTGTACCAGACAAGGCGCGCCGGCTGCTCGTTGACGCAGGAGAATACCTCGAACAGCGTATCGAAGGTATCCGAGTGGGTGGAGCCGATGACGCTCGGCCCGAGCAGCAGTGCGAAGCAGAAGACGATGAGCAGGTAGACGATGAAGAGCGATGCAATGAAGGCGAGGACCGCCAGCAGGCCGACGAAGATCTCCCCGGCCGCCGGGATCGCGCCGAGCAGGCTGAAGATGAGGCCGAAGACGACGATCAGGGCAATGAAAGCGAGGATGAGAAGCGGGCTCGACATCACCGCCGCGCTGTTCCGGAACGCGAAGCGGAACGCCTCCTTCGACTCGTAGAACTCGTCGCCGCGCAGTTGCTCGTATGCGACTTTGGACACCGCCGTGCCGGTCACGAGCAGCACGTAGAGGAACCAGACCACCGCGACCGCGAAGATAACCCAGGAGTACCAGGGAAATGCGTAGTCGAACGGCGAGGGAAGCGGCAGCAGCCGGAAAGTCTGCCAGACCGTCAGAAAGTCCGTACCCGCGGCTGCGTAGGCGACGTAGGTGAGGATCGTGTACCCCGCGAATCCAACCAGCAGGCCGAGGGACATCATCCAGACCTTCTTGGCCGAGAAGCCGAGACGGAGGGCGCGGAATACGTCCTTGTAGCTCCAGTGAAGTTTCGTCATCTAGCGACTCCTTTTCAGGTCAATGCAGTTCGGCCTCATCTGAACAGCTTCAGGAAAAGTATGAACACCACGAACAGCAGCGCGACCGCTCCCCACAGGACCCAGCGCAGCGGCAGGCGATACCGCCGCTCGGGAAAGAAGCGGCGCCGTTTGAACTCGATCACGTTCGGTGTCCACCTCCGGGTCCGATTTCCGGGCGCGTCAGACCGCGCCGGCAACTCCTTTGCACGCCCTTATGCTATTCGGGACGGCGTCCTTGTCAAGGTCAGTCCCGGGCCCCGAATCCCGGACGGGCGGGCACGAAAGCAGGCAGGTCACGAAACGGAGGAACAATGACACCGGGTTCGCTTCGTCCGGCTTCGTTTTCACGTGGTCGGCCGGCTCGAGACCAGGATTTCGTCGAGGAGCGGCTTCGGGATGTTGCCGCCCGAGACCAGGCAGACCGACAGCCCGCGTTCCTCCAGAGGCGTGTCAAGGGCGGCGGCCAGCGCCAGCGCGCCTGCGCCTTCGGC
>JAFGRF010000019.1 GCA_016935295.1 Caldifarciminota bacterium
ACGTCCAGGCCCGAGGTCGGCTCGTCCAGGATCGCGAGTCTCGGCCGTGTCATCAATGCCCGGGCCAGCAGCAGCTTGCGCGCCATGCCCTTGGAATAGGTCTTGACCCGGTGCTTGATGCGGTCGCCGAGTTCGGCGAGTTCCATACCCTGCTCGACCATCGCGTTCCGGTCGCGGTTATCCTGAGTGTAGAAGGTGGCCATGAATCGCAAATAGTCGAGCCCGGACAGATTCTTGTACGCGCCGGCGTCCTCAGGCAGGTAGCTGATCAGGCGCCGCGCGTCGCCCGGCTTCTCGGCCACGTCGATTCCGAAGACGTTGACCCTGCCCGACGACGGCCGCAGCAAGGTCGAGACTATGCGCAGGGTCGTGGTCTTGCCTGACCCGTTCGGCCCGATGAGACCGAACACCTCACCCGGCCTGATGTCGAACGAAATGCCCGCAAGCGCCCTCAGCCCGCCGTAGTTGCGGGTCAGATCTTTCACGCTGCAGGCGAGTTCCACTGCGGGGATTATAGGCAGTTCTGCAGCCTATGGAAGTGCTGCGGCCCCGCCATGCATCGTTCCTGCACTGCCAGCCAGAAGCTACCCGCCTCGATTCTGCCGGCCTTTGCGGAAAAGCTCCTCCCACTCCGCCACCTCGGCCCGGGACAGCGGCGCGTCCTGCTGCACAGGACGGCTTGGGCCGAGTCTGGGAACTCCTGGGCCGAGCTTCTCCGCGAACTCAGCGGACGGAATCGTGTTCGCCCCGTAGTCGCGGGCAAACCGGACAATGGAGTTGTCGGAAGTGACCACGGTCCACGAACGCGGGTTCTTCGCCAGTGAAACCAGGTTCTTGATCTTCGCATCCGCGTTCTGGGGCGCGCGGGAGAAAACGACCTCGACGCCGCCAGGCGGCCGGGTCTGGAGTGCGCCCGCCCCCCGGCCGTCGAACACGACCGTGACGCGCACGTTCCGCCTCGCACGATAGACCGCGAGCTTCGTGACCAGACCATCCCGCGCCCGTTCGAGGTCGATCGCCACGAATCTGGCCAACTCCGGCATGGCATGGATGAGATTGTAGCCGTCGACGACGATGCGCGGGATTGCCAAGGGCTACCGTGCCATGGCAACCTGGAGCATCAACGCCAAGGTCGCGACGAGCAACGAGGCGATGGTGACCACCAGCCCGGTCTTGAACCACTCGCCGAATCCGACGCTCTGCCCGGTCACCCGCTCATACATCCCGACCGCCACCAGGTTGGCGCTCGAACCGACCATGGTCAGGTTGCCGCCGAAGCAGCCCCCGAACAACAGCGCCCACCAGAGAATCGAAGCGTGGGGCAGGCCGACGGCCAGGAGCCCTTTGACGACCGGAACCAGCGCCGCGACTATCGGCATATTGTCGACGAAGCCCGACGTCAGCCCCGAGCCCCAGAGCATCAGGACCAGGGCCGAGCCGGTCACGCCGGTCGCGCCCATCGAACGGGCAAGTGGTGAGTGCTCGGCGGCCTGCATGACCAGATAGCCGAGCTTGGTGGTGACGCCGGTGTGTTCGAGGCAGGCGGCGCTGGCGAAAAGGAACATGAAGAAAAGCAGGGTCCACCAGTCGATGCTGCGGGCGATGAGCAGCTTGCCTTTTTCCTGCTCAACGAAGATGATGAAGGCGACCGCAGCGAGCGGCGCGACCACGAGCATCGTCCCTTCCGGCACCCGGAGCAGCGCCTCGGCCCGGGCGTGCATCACAATCAGCAGCACCACGGCCAGAAACATCAGCAGCCCCAGGCGCAGGTCGGCCGGCTTGATGCCTTCGACGGTCTGCTCGAGGTCGGTCAGGTTGACCCGCTCGTCGGTGCGCAGGCGCCCGCGAAACATGAGAATGATGAGCGCGCCGACCGCGATGCTCGAAAAGAACGATATGGGCGTGGCCCAGCGCAGGAACATCTCGAAGTTGAGCTGGCCTACGAAGGCAAGGTAGACGCCGATCGGGTTGCCGACAAGCGTCAGCGCGCTGCCGATGTTCGTCGCAAAGACCAGGGCGAGCAGGTAAGGCAGGACCGGTGTCTTGGTCCGGCGGGCAATCTCCACTGCCAGGCCGAAGGTCACGAGTATACCGGATACCTCTCCGACAAACCCGGAAAGCACCACCGAAAAAGCCATCAGCACGAGCAGCAGTACCCACGGCACGCCGCCTACCCGTTCCACGACCTTGAGCACGATGTACCGGAACACGCCCTTGTCTTCCACCCACTTGATGAGCACCATCATTGCCATCACGAAGATGATCGTCGGCAAGGACATGTACTCGACCATGTGCTCCAAGTCCATCACCCCGGCGAGGAGCAGGGCCGCGAGCCCGGTCGCGACGATTGCGAGCCGGTACTTCCAGAAGAGCAGCGTGCCCACAACCATGCCCAGGAAGATTGCCACGACCAGCGCCTGCCGGCCGAGCCAGGGGGATAGGTTGTACTTGAGAAAACCGAGCTGCTCGTAGATGCCGCCGGCGGGAAGCTGAACCGACCTCATCAGCAGGCTGCCGCCGAAATAGGCCAGGACGATTGCCCCGGCCAGAACGAGCAAAGGCCGGTAGCGCGCCAGCCGGGACTGTGCCGGCGGAAGCCTGAGGATTCGGACGACCCGCTCGGGAGAACGCTCTTTCAGCAGCAGGTTGCGCTGGTACTCGCCGAGGAAGACCCGGGCGACGTCGGCCAGCACGAGCATGTAGTCGGCCCGCTGACCTTCGTCCGCTGCGATCACAGCAATCAGCTTGACCGGCCGGCCGTCGACCGCGTGCCATTCGACGCCGTCCTTGACCCGGACCAATGCCACGACCGGACGCGCCGGACCTGCCGGGATCAGCGCGTGCGGTACTGCGACCTCGTTTCCCACGCCGGTCGAACCCGACTCCTCGCGCCGGCTCAGCGCTGCCGCGAGCCGGGCTGCGTCATCGACCAGCCCAAGTTCTGCCATCCTGCCGGCTACGGTCTCGAACACCTCCGCCGGTGTCCTGGCATCAGGCAGGTCAATGACGAGGTCAGGCCTCGTCGCCTGGGCAAGCAGCGCCCGGTGGTCTTTCGCCTTGACCGTCTTGCCCGGTTCGGACGCGGTCACTCTGCTATGTACGGAGTTGGTCGGCTAGGCGGCGTTGGTGATGATTATCGGACAAGGCAGGCTGGGTATGAACTCGTCAGGAAGCCGGTAGTTGTCGCCGGCCAGGCTGCTGGAGCTGAGGATTATGAGGTCGCTCCCGGTGTTGTGCGCGACCGCCTGGATGTCGTCGACGTCACCCTCGCGGGCCATCACCGACGCCCTGATGCCGTCGGCCTTGAATTCCTCTTCGAGCCGGTACAGGTCATGCCACGACTTGCGTTCATGGTCTTCGCGCAGCACGCGCCGCCGGGTCGCGCCCTCGGTGCTGACCTCATGGCCGCAGCCGATGGCAAGCATCGCCGACAAGAGCACGTCGCTGTTGTGGGCGCGCGCCAGCTCCTTCACCATCTGCTTCTCTTCCTGCTTCTCACTAACGACGTAGAGTATCTTCTTGAACATTCTCCTTTTGACTCCTCATGGCGCCCGGCCGAGCTGCAACAGCAACGAAGCGGTAGCAGCCAGCAGCGCGGCGCCGGTGATTATTGCCCCGAACTTTATCCAGTCACGGAACCGGACCGACTTGCCGGACACTCTCTCGTAGGCTCCGATGGCCACCAGGTTCGCGGTCGAGCCGATGACCGTCAGGTTGCCGCCGAAACACCCGCCGAACAAAAGCGCCCACCAGAGTATCGTGGCGTGCGGCAGCCCGGTGCGAATCATGTCCTTCACCACCGGGACCAGCGCCGCCACGATCGGCAGATTGTCCACGAAACCGGACGAAATGCCGCTGAACCAGAGCACGAGCACGGCCGCGACCGATGTCACGCCGGCCGGCGACGCGCCGGTCCCGGCCAGCTGCTGGGCTGCGGTCAGGATGACGTATCCGATCTTGGTCGTCACGCCCGTGTATTCCAGACACGCGGCGTTGGCGAACAGAAACATGAAGAAGAGCAATGTCCACCAGTCGATTCCACGCTCGACCAGCAGCCGTCCCTTCTCCTGTTCGTAGAAAACGATGAAACCTACAACCAGCAGCGCCTCGGCCACCAGGGCCGTGCCCTCGCCGAGGCCCAGCAGCAGCTCGACCCGGCGGTGGACCGCGATGAGGACAACCACAACCAGGAAAGTGATGATACCGATGCGCAGCCGGGCCGGGTCGATGTTCTCCTCGGCCCGTTCCAGGTCCCGGACGTCAAACTCCACCCGCCGGCCGAAGAAGTACCGTCGGTAGAGAAGCAGGCAGATCCCGGCGACCACGACCGCGGTCACGGCCGCGGTCGGCGATGCCCAGCGGAGGAAATCCTCGAAGCTGAGCTTGCCGGCAAACGCGATGTAGACGCCGATCGGGTTGCCGACCAGGGTGAGCGCGCTGCCGACGTTGGTGGCGAAGACCAGGCTCAAGAGGTACGGCACCAGCGGGGTCTTGGTCCGCTTCGCCACCTCCAGCGCCAGCCCGAAAGTAACGAGGATCGCCGATACCTCGTCGGCGAACCCGCCCAACAGCACCGAGAACGCCATCAAGGTTAGAAGCAGCAGCCACGGCACGCCCCGCACCCGCTCGATGGCCTTGGCCACTATGTAGCGGAACACCCCGATGTTCTCCAGCCAGCGGACGATAACCATCATCGACATGATGAAGAGGATGGTCGGAATCGACATGAACTTGACCGTCGTCTCGAGGTCCATCACGCCGGCGATCAGCAGCGTACCCAGGCTGGCCGCGGCGATGGCCACGCGGTAGCGCCAGAAGAGCAGCGTGCCGACGACCATCGCGAGGAACAGGGTGATGGTCAGCTGCTGGAAGAAAAGCCAGCGCGGCTCGCCGAACCGGATGAACTCCTCTCCGGCATACATTCCCTCAGCCGGCAGCCGAACACGGGGCAACACCAGCCCGGCGGCGACGAAAGTCAGGGCCACGACTGCTGCGAAGACGACCAGCCTGCGGTTGCGCATGAAGAAGCTCTCGTGCGGCGGATGGATTATCGCGCGCACGGCATGAGCAACGTCCTTCGCCCGCAGCGCAGCGTCGCGCACGTCGGGTTGGTTCAGGGAGCGGGCGACTTCTGCCAGCACCGGCAGGTAGTCGTCCCGCTGGCTGGATGGCGCGACGATAACCACGAGCAGCTTCACCGGCTCGTGGTCAATCGCGTCCCACTCCAGCGCGGTACCGAGCCGGACGACGGCAACGGCAATCTGCTTGGCGTCCGCGAAAATCGCGTGGGGCAAGGCCATACCTTGTCCGACGCCTGTAGATCCCTGCTTCTCGCGGTGGAGCAGTTCCTCGGTGAGTGCGGCCGGGTCGGTGATGACCCCATTCGCGGCGAGCCGGGCCGCGACCATCTCAAACACCTCGCGCTGGCTTGATGCCTCGGGCGCGTCGAAGGCAAGTTCGGCCCGAACGAACTGGCCGAGTCTAACCATCAACGTCCGTACGAGGGCAACGCCTCTGCATGAGGCTAGAATCATACCACCGAGACCGAACTAGTCAACCGGACAGGAACGGTGTCCTTTGACAACCGCCGCGCCAGCAGGATAGTCTATCAGTACGAGAGTGGTGTCCTACCAGGAGCTTCGGGACCCGCGCGACTTCTCCAAGTTGATGGAGCCATGCTCAAATGAGATCGTCCGGCCGAACGCTCGGATTGGAATTCAGTCGGCCGCGCGAGCGATTTCGTCGGCCTTGGCCACGAAGGCCCGCGCCTGTTCAAGCAGTTGCCGGAGTTCGTCCGTCTCGAATCTGACAAAGTCCTCGTAGTCGCCGCCCAACCGCGAGTCGAATGTCCGGTCGAGTGCGCGAGCCAGTTCACGCGGGAATATGCCGGGTTTGACGAACTCCTGATGAAACAACGCCATCACGCCGGAGTGCTTTGAGGATTTCAGTCCTTTGGTCGTCAGCAGTGCCACGACCGAGTAGAAGGTGCCGTAGTAGATTCGGCTCGACGCCTCTTCAGGGAATCCCTGATTCAGCAAGAGTTCGGCCGCGTCAAGCGTGCGGTGAGCCCGGGACAGCCGGTACTCGATGACGCGCCGGGTTTCTTCTTTCAAACCGCCACGCCTTCTTCCATCACGTTCTGGTAGAGCGGCGTCGCCCTGGTCAGCGGGTCATTATATCGGGCCAGCGAGTAGATGATGGGTTGGAGCAACACGTCATACGCAAGGTTGATGTCGAAGCAAACATCGTAGATGGCATGCTTGGTCCGCCAGTCAAACTCGTCCTGCAGCACTACTAGAACGTCAATGTCCGACTCCCGATGCGAGTCGCCCCGGGCCTTGGAACCGTACAGCACCAGCTTGACCAAGCCAAAGTCCCGCGTGAGGACTTCCTTGAGCCGATTCACAGCGGCCGACTCGCTGGGCGTCAGGTGCGTCGTTGCGGTCATGTTACTTCTACAGGTTAACGGAATCACGCAGGGTGTCAACGCCCGCGCCCGCTCGTAAGGCCAGGGCGCGTACCTACGTTTGACGGCCAACGAGCCGCGCTTGGCGCGGATATCCAGATCACAATCGCCGAACCCAAACCAGATTCCTGATTGCCCGACTACTCGCGACCGGGCTTGATTCCAGACGCCGCAGGCCACGGTTGACAACAACAGGGGCCCGAGCATATTCTCTATCCGATGCGCATCATTTCCTTCAATGAGCTAAGAAACCCGTGCGACTTCTTCGAGTTGATGGAAGCGAGCTTCGGCGAAATCGCCGTGCCCGAGCATCCAGGCCTGCTTCAGCGCTATGACGAACGCCGTAAGCACGAGTTCGGCTTCGGCGTCTATCGTGGCAAGACACTCGCGTCCTTCATTGGAGTTGCGGAACTGAATGTGCGCGCTCGCTCAGGCGAAGTCGAGCCTGCCCTCGGCATTCACCACGTCGCAACTCACCCGGCATATGCCCGCCAGGGCCTCTCCCGCAGCCTGTTCGACTTCGTCCACGACCGATACCGGAGACAAGGCCGCAGGTTCTCTTTCCTCTACACAACGCGCACACTCGTCGCGCGCGCTCTGTACCGCGAAATCGGGTATCAGGAAGTGCCGTTGTCCGGCCCGCGCGCGCCCCGCGCCCTGCTCATCCTGCCCGAGACGCGCAGGCGCCCCAGGCGCAATCGTACCCGCATTGCCGATTTGGCAGTCGCCGAGAAGCTCTTCGCCGAGGCCACGGCAGGCGAGTGCGGCTTTGTAGTCAGGCCGCGCGGCTGGGTCCTCGCCCGTCTCAGGCAATGGAAGATGAAGACCGACTACGTCTTCATCGACCGCGACGGCTACGCCTTCACCAATCCGGACCGGTTCGGCCGGTACATCGAAGAGTTCATCTGCCGCAACCGGGCTGCGTACCTGCGCCTGCTCGACCGCATCGTCGCTGCTACCCGCGGCGGCCTCGTCGACTACTATGTCCGCGACCCGATTCTCAGGGCAATCTACAAAGAGCGCGGCGCCCGGTTCCGCCGCGAGACCTACTCCTCGCTGATGGTCAAACCCCTGACCAGCGCCTCATTCCGGTCTGTCTTCGGCCCCCGCTTCTTCCAGTCTCCTGTAGACCAATTCTAGCCGCGCCTCTCACCCTCGAAGTCGCCATCAGAATCCTCGCCCGAGTCGCCCTGCACGTCCTTCTGCGAATCGCCGTCGCGGTCATATTCGCAGTCGCCATGCAGACCGCGATGCAGACGACGGTCAGAACCGCGATTCCAGTCTCCGTCCAAGTCGCCCCTGAAATCGCTGTCGCGGTCGCCCTCCAAACCAGCGTCAGAACCCTGGTTCAAGTAGCCTTGAGAGCGACCTCCCGAACCACCCTGGGAACCGTCCCGGGAACGGTTCCCAGGGCGATTCCGCAAATCACCACTTGTACGACCTTGCCAGCGTCTAAAGTTTTCCCTTTCGGCCACTTAGACGACCAGAACGCCGGCTAACCGCACCGATCAGCGCGAATTCCGCGCTGGTCTGGTTCCTGCCCCAGTAGGTGCTGATTCTGAGTGACCGAAAGCGACAACCGATGCTGCCGATTCCGGCCTATCGTGTGATGATGACTTTTCGGATGGCTTGTGCTTGAGCTTGCGCTTGGGCCGACCTGATGAAGTAGACCCCGGGCGCCAGCGCCCGCACATCATTCGCGCCGGGGTACGGCTTCTTGAAGCGTCCAGCGGGAAGCTTGGCACTCAGCGGCCGACGTCGGTCTCCTCACATCATCCTCGGGATCCTGAGCGGGCCGCGGTACTGGCAGCAGGCGAGCTCGGCCTTGGCAGCAATGTGTCCAGCCGCCGCCTGCCGGCACGACTCCAGAGTGTGGCATAAAGTGAGTCAGGTATACAGGACGGCGCACTTCTGGGCTGGACCTTTGGCTGCGAAGCGTTCCCGGCCAACTCAGGCCGTGCCTCCAGATGTCGAGCAACCGCACTCCCCGCTTGACAGACGCCGCTATTGGGGAAGAATGAAGTGAATGAGCGACGTCTTCTCCCCCGACCTGGAAATCCGCGACCTCATCTTCGAGTACGGAGGCGAAGAAGCGAAGAAGTGCTACCAGTGCGGGATGTGCACGTCGCTCTGTCCCTGGTACCAGATCGAGGGCATCTACTACCCGGTCAACCGTTTCCCGACTGCGGTTCGGCTCGGCGCCATCCTCAACACCGAGGACAAGGACGAAATAGCCCGCCAGATGACTGAAGTATTCCGCTGCGTCGGGTGCGAGGCCTGCCTGAGTTCGTGCCCGCGCGGGCTCAGCACACCGTTCCTGCTCCGCGCGGTCCGGCGTATCCTCGTGGAAAACCAGTCGATCCCTGCCCCGCTCATGAGCACCATCGCCAAGTTCATCAACACAGGCAATCCGCTCGCCGGCGACCCGGAGAAGCGCCACGCCTGGGCCGGCGAAGGAGGCCTGCCCGCGTTCGAGCCCGGCATGGAACTCGCATGGTTCACCTGCTGCACCGCGGACTACGGCCCGCGCTGCATGTCGGCCAGCAAGGCCACTCTGAAGCTACTACGCAAGGCCGAAGTGAAGTTCGGCGCGCTGGGAACTCAACAGCAGTGCTGTGGCAAGGCGATAAGGCGTGCCGGTGCGGAGGAGACGTTCAGTCGGCTCGCCAAGCAGAACGCTGAGCTGCTTGGCAAGGTAGGTGACGCGCGGGTCGTCGTCACCTCGCCCCACTGCCTCGTCGGCTTGCGACGAGACTACCCGGAACTGGGAATCGAAGTCAAAGCGGTCCACATCACCCAGCTCCTCGACGAGCTCATCACCGAAGGCAGACTCAAACCGGCCAGGGAACTGAACCTCAAGGTCACCTACCACGACCCTTGCACATTGGGCCGTCAGTCCGGAGTCTACGAAGAGCCTCGCCGGGTGCTCAGGAGTATTCCCGGCCTAGAGCTGGTCGAGATGGAGAATTTCAACCGCGACCAGAGCGTCTGCTGCGGCGGTGGCGGTGGCGGCATCTGGCTTGATTGGCCCAAAGGGGAACGGCTCTCAGACCTGCGTGTAAGACAGGCGGCTAAAACCGGCGCAAAGGTCCTTGCGGTTGCCTGCCCCTACTGCATGCAGATGTTCGAGGACTCAGTCAAAACCACGGGTGTCGGTCTCGAGGTCAAGGACGTCGTCGAGCTCATCGCCGAGTCACTAGAAGACTAGCCGTAGGTGATTGCCCGGCGTTTCCCGGGCACACGAGTGAACCCGGTGGAAGGCTAGTACTCGGCCGGCAGCTTCTTGAGGTCGGCGTAGGAGAACACCGGCCCGTCTTTGCAGACGTACTTGGGGCCGACGTTGCAGTGGCCGCACTTACCGATACCGCACTTCATGCGGTTCTCAAGCGAAAGGAAGACGTTCTCGGGCTTGAACCCAAGTTCTTCCAGGACAGGATGGGTGAACCGGATCATGACAGGCGGGCCGCAAACCAGGGCGACGGCGTTGGCAGCGGAAGGCGCGACCTGCTTGAGCACGTTGGGCACGAGTCCCTCGGTCGCCGGCCACGGCGCGCCG
>JAFGRF010000189.1 GCA_016935295.1 Caldifarciminota bacterium
ATGCTGATCGTCTAGGAGAAGAGGATTCGAGGCGTCAAGGAGTCGAGGACTCCAGTGCGGAACAGAGGTAGATAATGGATCCGATAAGGCTGAATGAGCTGGTGACCGCTACGCGTGGTCGGCTGGTCAACGGACAGGAGCTGAAAGTCACCGGTGTCTCGATCGACACGCGTACGCTCAAGCCCGGCGACCTGTACGTGGCCATCCGGGGCAAGCGGCTCGATGGCCACCAGTTCTGCGGCCAGGCATTGGAGAAGGGTGCGGTCGGCGTCGTCGTGGACTCGGACCAGGCCGTCCCGGCAGGCAGGTTGGGCATCGTCGTCGAGAACACGACTGAGGCGCTGGGACGCATTGCCTTTCGCCATCGCGAGAGGATGTCCGCACGTGTCGTTGCTGTTACCGGCAGCAACGGCAAGACCACGACTAAGGAGATTCTCGCGGCCATCCTCGCGCGCAAGTTCAAGACTCTCAAGCCAGAAGGCAGCTACAACAACGACATCGGCGTACCCCTGACCGTGCTGAGGATGACGCGGGATACTGAGGCCGCCGTGTTCGAGATCGAGATGAATGAGCTCGGAGGCACTGCGCGGCTGGCTCGTATCTGCCGGCCCGAGGTCGGGGTGGTAACCAACGTCGGGGACACGCATCTTGAGTTCATGAAAGACCGGCACGGCGTTGCCCAGGAAAAGGCGGAGTTGCTGCAAGCCCTGCCGGACAAGGGAGCAGCCGTGCTCAATGCCGACGACCCGATGGTGATGGCCATTGGCGCGACCTACTCGCCGCCCCGCCGGGTAACTTTCGGGCTGGACCAGAAGGCTGAGGTGTTCGCAACCAATGTTGAGACCGCCGGCCTTGCCGGGAGCAGGTTCAGGCTGATGGACAGGTACGAGGTCACGCTGCCACTGCCGGGCAGGCACAATGTCGTCAACTGCCTGGCAGCATGCGCCGGGGCCTACGCCATGGGCATGTGGCCCGGCGACATGCCGCAAGCCATAGCCCGACTCCAGCCGTTGCCCATGCGCCTGCGCGTGGTGAAGCTGGGCGACACGACGCTGATCGAGGACTGCTTCAACGCCAACCCGCAGTCTGTGGGCGCCGCCTTGGAGGTTTTGCAGGAGTGCGGACCTGTCGAGAGGCGTATCGCGTTTCTAGGAGATATGCTGGAATTGGGGGATGAGTCAGAGGCGCAGCACGAGTCTCTGGGTCGCAAGGTTGGGGTAATTGTAAATAGACTAGTGGTTGTCGGACCAATGGGGAGGCTAGTTGCGAAAGGTGCCTCTGCGGTCGGGTTGAAGCCCATCTGGCGGTTCGGTACTGCTGCGCAGGCCCGGGAGGCCCTGTTTGACATCATCAGGTCTGGGGATACAATCCTCGTCAAAGGCTCCCGAGCAATGACAATGGAAGTAATCAGTCAGGAGATTGTGAGATACTATGGCCAAAGAGAATAAGTCGGTCCCGGACGACAGCCCGGGTTCTTCCAAGTTCCCTCCGATAAGACTCACCGATACGACCCTGCGCGACGCACACCAGTCGCTGTGGGCCACCCGCATGAAGACGGCCGACATGCTCCCGGTGCTAGAGCACCTGGACAAGGTCGGGTATTGGTCCTTGGAGATGTGGGGCGGTGCCACGTTCGACGTCTGTATGCGGTACCTGAACGAGGACCCGTGGGCGCGGCTCAGTGAAATCCGGAAGCGGGTGAAAAAGACCAAGCTCCAGATGCTTCTCCGTGGCCAGAACGTGGTCGGGTACAAGAACTACCCCGACGACGTGCTGGAGGAGTTTGTAGCCGAGTCCGCGGAGCGCGGCCTGGATGTCTACCGCGTGTTCGACGCGCTCAACGACGCCCGCAATTTGGAGCGGGCGATCGAGTATGTGAAGAAAGCCGGGAAGCACGCACAGGGGACACTCTGCTACGCCATCTCGCCGGTGCATACGATCGAGTACTACCTGAACAGGGCGCGCGAACAACAGAATATGGGCATCGACTCCATCTGCATCAAGGACATGGCCGGGATTATCTCGCCTACGATGGCGTACGACCTGGTCAAGGCGCTCAAGGAGAGCACGGGTCTGCCGGTGCAACTTCACTGCCACGCGTCGAGCGGCATGGCCGTGGCTTCCTACCTGAAGGCGGTTGAGGCCGGAGTGGACGTGATTGACACGGCGGCGGCGCCGCTGGCGTTCATGACTTCGCAGCCTGCTGCAGAGAGCATGGTGGCAAGCTTTGCCGGGACCGCGCGTGACCCCAAGCTGGATATGGGGGAGATGGAGGTCGTCGAAGGGCACTTCGAGAAGATCACGGCCGGGCAGTGCGTCACCCTGCCCAAGGTTGTGGACTCGATGGTCATAATCCACCAGATTCCGGGCGGGATGGCCTCGAACCTGTTGTCCCAGCTGAAGGAGCAGAAGGCCGAGGACCGGCTGCGCGAGGTGCTGGAAGAGGTGCCCCGAGTGCGCGAGGACCTTGGGTTTCCGCCGCTCGTTACCCCGACCAGTCAGATTGTCGGAGTCCAGGCCGTGCACAATGTGCTGGCTGGCGAGCGCTACAAGCGCGTGACCCGCGAGACCAAGGACTACGTGAAGGGTCTGTACGGCCGGTCACCCGCCCCAATCCGTGAGGCCGTCGCCCTGAAGATTCTCGGCGACGAGAAGCCGATCAAGGGCAGGCCGGCAGACCTGCTTGAGCCGGCGATGCCCCGGGCGCGCAAGGAGCTGAGCAAGGAACTGGTGAAGGAAGAGACCGACTACATCTCCTACGCGATCTTCCCCGAGGTGGCGCTCAAGTTCTTCCAGTGGCGCAAGAACCCGACCGTGTCCGAGCCGGAGAAGAAGCCGGCAGCAGCGCCGGCGCAAGCTCAAGCCCAGGCCAAACCTGCGGCAGCGCCGGAGGACCCACAGGTGCGACGGCTGCGCGGTCTGATCGAGATTGTCGCCACCCACTCCGTTACCGACTTCGAGTGGGAGCACGAAGACGAGAAGGTGAGAATCCGGCGCGGCAGCGGGGAGCCCGTTCCTGCGTCAGCGAAACACACAGCCCCGGCTCCCCAGCCTGCTGCCGAACCGGTTGTCCAAGTCGCGGAGCGGCCGGTTTCCCAGCCCGTGCCCCAGGCTGCGCCCGTGCCGGTTGCGCAGCCAGCGTACGCAGCCACACCGACTGCCAACACCGAAGAAGTGACATCGCCCATGGTCGGCACTTTCTACCTCAGATCAAGGCCGGAATCGCCGCCTTTCATCAAGAAGGGTGACGCGGTCGACCCGGGGCAGACGCTCTGCATCGTCGAGGCGATGAAGCTGATGAATGAGATCCAGGCCGAGAAGAAGTGCAGGATTGTTGACATCCTGGTTCAGGACGGCGAGTCGGTCGAATACGGCCAGCCGCTCGTCGTCGTCGAGCCCCTCTAGCCGCAGGATCCGTCCGACTCGGCATTAACAACCGACCGACAAGCGTTCAATCGTCAGGAGGATTGGTGCCCGGCAAATACGAGGAAATCACTAGGCGTGCGCTCCAGAACCCGGAAGACTTCTGGGCTGAGCAGGCGGAGAAGCTCTTCTGGTTCAAGAAGTGGGACAAAGTGCTAGACCGGTCGAACGAGCCGTTCTACCGCTACTTCACGGGCGGTCTGACCAACGTCTGCTACAACGCGGTTGACCGGCATGTACTCGCGGGCGCCGGAGACCGGGTAGCCGTGATCTGGGAGAGCCCGGAGACGGGCCAGAGCCGGAAGATCACCTACCAGGAACTGCTCGACAACGTGAACGCCTTCGCCGCAGTGTTGCAGGAATACGGCATCAAGAAAGGCGACCGCGTGCTCATCTACCTGCCGATGGTGCCGGAAACGATGGTGGCGATGCTCGCCTGCGCCCGCATCGGCGCTCCCCATACCGTGGTGTTTGCCGGGTTCAGCACCGAGTCGCTGGCCGACCGGATGGACGACGCGGGCGTCAAGCTCGTGGTCTGCGCCGATGCCGGGAAACGGAAGCAGAAGGCGGTGGACCTCAAGGGTATCACCGACAAGGCGCTCGAGTTGGCCAAGGACAAGGTCCCGGTGGTCATCGTCCTCGACCGCGGGATCGGCAAGTGGAGCCGGGTCCCGGGCCGGGACAGGCTCTGGTCCGAGGAGATGGCCAAACACCGCGGGGCCAGGGTCGACTGCGTTCCGGTCGAGTCAAACCACCCGCTCTACCTGCTCTACACCTCAGGCACGACCGGAAAGCCCAAGGGCGTGGTGCGCGACACGGGCGCACATATGACCGCGCTTGCCTGCTCGATGCCGCTCATCTACGGCACGCAGCCGGGCGACGTCTACTTCTCCACGTCCGACTTCGGCTGGACCGTGGGCCACAGCTACGTCTGCTACGGTCCGTTGCTGGCCGGGTTGACTACCATTGTCTACGAGGGAACGCCGGACTATCCTGATCCGGGCATCTGGTGGCAGGTCTGCGAAAAGCACAAGGTGAACGTGATGTTCTCGGCGCCGACCGCGATGCGGATGCTGCGCAAGTTCCCGGCCGACTGGTTCCAGAAGCACGACCTCTCGGCCTTGCGTTACATCTTCCTGGCCGGCGAGCCGCTTGACGAACCGACCTGGCGCTGGGCAGAAGACGCGCTCAAGAAACCTATCATCGACCACTACTGGCAGACCGAGTCAGGCTGGCCCATGCTTTCCAATATGCCCGGGGTCGAGCTCCTGCCGTTCAAGCCGGGCTCGCCGACCAAGGCGGTGTACGGCTGGGACTTGATAGTCGTCAACGAGAAAGGTGAGGAAGTGCCGGCCGGCACCCGCGGACTGCTGGTGGCGCGGCCTCCGCTGCCCGCGGGCACGTTCCTCACCCTCTGGGGCGACGACGAGCGCTACGTCCAGACCTACTGGAAGCACTTCTCGGGCAAGCTGCTCTTCTATACCGGTGACTATGCGATTCGGGACGAAGAAGGCTACTTCTGGGTCCTGGGCCGGGCTGACGAGGTGATCAACATCGCCGGGCACCGGCTGGGAACGCGCGAGGTCGAGGAAGTCATTTCCGGACACCCGTCTGTGGCCGAGGCCAGCGCCATCGGCGTGGCCGACGAGCTCAAAGGCCAGGCCGTGGTCGGGTTCGTGGTCCTCAAGCACGGGTTCGAGCCGGACGACGCGACCCGCAAGTCGATTATCAACCTCGTGCGCGAGAAGATCGGGGCCATTGCGGCTCCCCGCGACATCCAGTTCGTCAAGATGCTGCCCAAGACCCGGTCCGGCAAAGTCATGCGCCGGGTGCTTAAAGGTATCTGCGAAGGCACCAAGGTAGGCGACCTCACGACGCTCGAAGACGGCGCGTCGGTTGAGGAAATGAAGAAGGCAGTCGAGAGCATGGCCGACGCGGCCGGCAGGTAGCCGGTACGGAACTCGGCGCGGGGCAGGCTTTGTTCCCGTCCTGCAGGGGGCGATTGACTTTCCGGCCGGTTGTGGCAAGCTTTCAGGCGTGAAACGCATCGAAAACGCCATTCTCGAGAAGGACATCAAGTTCTTCGACCTCAAGTACTCCGACCTGACCGGCCGGCTGCGGCACGTTACGCTGCCGATTGAACAACTGGAGCACGCGGTCAAGGAAGGCGTCGGGTTTGACAGCTCGGCAGTGGCCGGATTCCGGACTGTGGATGCCGGTGACATGCTGCTGAAGCCGGACCTCGACTCGGCGTTCGTGGACCCGTTCGCAAGCGAGCCGACGGTTTCCTGTTTCGCCGAGATCTATGAGAGCGACGGCAGGCGGAGATACGAGCGCGACCCGCGGGCCATACTGAAGCACGCCATTGCGGTGTTGAAGAAGGAGACACACGCGGACGAGGTGATGGTCAGGCCGGAATTTGAGTTCTACCTGTTCAACAGGGCCGAATTCTGGACCGATCAGTCGTCGGCTGCCTACCGCATTGAAACCGACGAGTTGAAGCACGACGATCCGTCGGGCTTCTCCCTGTTCAAGGGGCCGGCCTATCACGTCGCACC
>JAFGRF010000190.1 GCA_016935295.1 Caldifarciminota bacterium
GTGGGCGTGGTTGGTCAACTTCGACAGTGCCGCCTTGATGCTGGTCGGGCTGGGTCTGATTCTGGTAGAGCGGAACACGCTCAGCCTCGACGCGCTGCGCGGGCAGACCCTGCCATTCTGGCCCGCTTTGCTGGTCTTAGTCGGGATCTTCGCCAAGTCCGCGACGCTGCCGCTTTACGTCTGGCTGCCAAGGGCCTATCGAGCGGCACCGGCACCAGTCTGCGCTTTGCTTTCGGGAGTGGCTGAGAACATCGGCATAGTACTTTTCCTCAAGCTGTACGTCCTGACCGTCCGGGTGCCCGACAACTTCATGACGATGGTGGCCGGGCTCGCGGTCGCGTCGTGCCTGGTTGCCGGTGGCATCGCTCTCACCGCCAGCACCCTCCGGTCAACGCTGGCCTATTCTACTGTCAGTCAGCTCGGATTTATCTTCCTGGGGCTATCCCTGGCCGGCTACTACGGGATCACCGCGGGCATCATCTATGTGGCCGCGCACGCAATCGCCAAGGCCGGTTTGTTTTTTGCGGCCGGTCTGGTAGAGGACTCAGCCGGTCACGGAGATCTGGATAGACTGGGCGGGGTGGGACGGTCCAATCCGGTTCTGGCCCTTGCGGCCGGAATGCTGGCGTTGTCAGTTGTGGGTGTGCCTCCGTTCCTTGGATTCTTCGCGAAGCTGGGAGTGGTCATCGCGACGGTTCAATCCAATCTGCTGCTGGGCGTCGGTGCCATGGTGGCGGCGCTGTTTACGCTGCTCTACTTCGTTCGTCTCCTGACCAAGGTATTCATGGGCACCCCGGCGACTGAGGAAGTGAAACGACCGAGCGGCTTCGTCGTCGGTATCATTGCGGTACTCGCACTGGTGTCGCTTGCCGCCGGCATAGCGTACTACCTGCCAGTCAGGTTCATCGAAAACGGCATGGCCCAGGCCATGGGAGGCCTGTAGGTGCATACGTTCGTATTGATGCTGCTGGTGCCGCTGGCCGCGGGGCTGCTTGCGTATTCCGTGAACCGGCTCCGCAACGAGTTCAGTTTCATTGGAGCGATTGTTGCGCTCTACTACGCGGTTCGGGTCTTCATCCAGTCCCGCCACGCTGAGGTCTCCTACGAACTCGCCAGAGTGGCGGGCATACCGGTTGCGCTGCGGGCCGACGCCATGTCCGGCTTCATACTGCTGTGCGTCGCGGGGTTTGCCGTTCTCATACTGCTTTTCTCTCTGCGGTATATGCGGGACCGCGAAGGCGCACGGGGTTTCTTCTTCTTTGTGATGCTGGGTCTGGCCTGTTCGAATGGCGTCCTGCTGGCGGCGAATCTGCTCGTGATGCTTTTCTTCTGGGGCGCGCTACTCGTCGTGCTGTACGGATTGCTTCTCCCTGGCAGGGAGGGAAGCGAGAAGGTAGCGGCCAAGGCCCTCGTGATAGTCGGCCTGTCCGATTTCGCAATGATGCTAGGGATCGTACTTGTGGCCGTGCGGTATGGATGGATCGACATGGTGCCCTCAGCACCGATGCCGCTGCAGGAACCGGTGGCGATCGCGGGCTATCTGCTGATAGCGGCAGGCGCGCTGGCCAAAGCAGGCTCCATGCCGCTGCATTCGTGGATTCCGGCGGCGGCCGAGACCGCTCCGGCTTCGGTCATGGCCTACATTCCAGCGTCTCTCGACAAGCTGCTCGGTATCTACCTGCTTACGCGGCTGTCGGTCAATATATTCGACATCACTTCGAACCTGGCCATAAGGAACACACTGATGGTGGTCGGTGTCGTGACCATCCTTGGCGCGGTGATGATGGCGCTGGTCCAGAAGCGAATCATGAAGCTGCTTTCCTTCCACGCCGTCTCTCAGGTCGGCTATATGGTTCTCGGTATCGGCACCGGCATCCCAGTGGGGATAGCCGGAGGCCTCTTCCACATGCTGAACCACTCTGTCTACAAGGCCGGGCTGTTCCTGTCCGCGGGTTCCGTGGAAATGTGGGGCAAGACCGACGAGATCGATGAGCTCGGCGGGCTGGCAGGCAGGATGCCGGTTACCTTCCTATCCTTCCTGATCGCTGCCATGGCGATCGCCGGAGTTCCGCCGCTGAACGGGTTCGTCTCCAAGTGGATGGTATACCAGGGCGTGATCGAGCTGGCACGCGAAGGTAACAAGCTCTACCCGGTTTTCCTGGTTGCCGCCATGCTCGGCAGCGTGTTGACACTGGCGTCGTTCCTGAAGCTGATTCACTCGATGTTCCTTGGCCAACGTCCGGCGGCTTTGGCCCGTACCCGTGAGGCCGGGTTTGCCATGTGGCTGCCCCCGGTTGTGCTGGCCGCAGTCTGCATCATCTTTGGTGTGTTTGCTCAGATACCATTGCAGGGCTTTGTCTATCCCAGCCTGCCGTTCTTCGTCGAACCGATTGGCACGTGGCAGCCGGTTCTCGCGACGCTGCTGATGCTTGCCTCCCTGGGCATCGGCCTCCTGGTCTATCTCTTCGGAACGGCACGGAGGACGACCGCGGTCCGAACCTTCGTGGGCGGAGAGATGATCGCGGACGATGAGGAGAGTCGTGTCACCGGTACAGCATTCTATACTCCTGTCAAGCATCTCCCGATCCTCGATGAGTTGCTGAAGTACGGCGAGAGGGGGGCGTTCGACATCTACAATTGGCTTACAGGTGCGCTGCGGGCCATCGGTCTGATATCGCGTCAGGTTGTTGACCGCGTTCTCACGGCTCTCTTCGAGTCCGCGGGCGCTGTGGTGCGCTTGGCCGGCCGCGGGTTGTCGTACATCCAAAACGGCAGCCTGCCGCTTTACGCGGCCTGGGTGTTCATCGGAGCGACGATGTTTCTGCTGTTGCTGGCGCTGAGGTGATGCATGATTGAGCTCTATGTGCTGCTGGCGGCGATGATTGTCGCGGCGCTTGTTGCCATTGAGATCAAAGACCTGCTGGCGGCGGCCGTCGCCCTGGGAATCGTTGGCTTCTCCGTAGCCATAATGTTCATACTACTGCAGGCCCCGGACCTGGCGATCGTACAGGTGGTTGTCGAGACCCTGACCGTGGTCTTCTTTGCGGCCGTGATCCTGCGGACGACCAACTCCGATACGACGATTGCAGGCAGATTCAGACACGAGCTGATTTTCCCGACCGTGATGTACGTCACTTTCGGGCTCGTCTTCCTCGTGCTTGTCGGGCGCGCGTTGGCCGGGCTGCCCGAGTTCGGCAACCCGACGATGCTCGTTGCCCGTGAGTACATCGCGCTCGGACTTGAACGCACCGGCGCCGCCAACGTCGTTGCCGCAGTTATCCTCGACTTCCGCGGCTACGATACCCTAGGCGAGGCGACCGTGCTGTTCACTGCGGTGATAGGCGTGCTGACGCTGATGCGTCGTGCCGGCCGCAGGGAGCTGACCAGTGAGAACAGGAATTAGCATGCGCGGCATGTCGCCCGTGGTTCAGGTGATTGCCCGGCTGCTGGCTGGCCTGCTCTTTCTATTCGGAACGTACATAGTGATGCACGGGCACCTGACTCCCGGCGGAGGTTTTGCCGGGGGCGTCCTGGTTGCCGCCGCCTTCATACTCATGTCGCTGGCGTTCGGCTCGGTCGAGCATACGGAGCGTAACTCCTACACGCTCTCCTCGGTAGTGGAGAGTCTGGGCGGCGTCTTGTTTGTCTGCCTGGCACTCGCCGGCTACGTGGCCGTAGCGTACTTCTTCCAGAATGCGGCGACCTATGGAACCGGAACACCGCTGAAACTCATCAGCGGCGGTATGATACTTCCGGCGAACATCGCTATCGGTATCAAGGTCGGGGCCGGGCTGTTTGCGGTGTTCCTCGCGCTCGGGGCCTCTCGTTTCGTCATGAAGGACTAGCGATGATACCCTACTTCGCCTGCATCCTCCTGGTGCTCATCGGTCTCTATGCGGTCGTGACCAAGAGGAACATAGTTCGGATCATCATCGGATTCAGTCTCGTGGAATACGCAATCAACCTGTTCTTCGCCCTTGTGGGATTCAAACGCGAAGGGATTCCCCCCATCATCACCGAGTTGGGGCAGTCCCGGAGCAACTTCGTCGATCCACTGCCGCAGGCCCTGGTCCTGACTGCAATCGTAATCGGGCTGGCTACCACCGCACTGATGCTTGCCCTGGCGATGCGCATCTACGAGAAGTACCGAACGTTCGACATCACCGAGATCAGAAGGTTGAGAGGCTAGGACGTGGACGCGAGGTTCGTACCCCTCTTCGTGATCATTCCGCTGGCCTCGGCCTTCCTGATTCCCTTGTTTGCCAAGCTGTGGCAGCGCTCGGCGGACTTGATCGCCAACGCCGTCGGTGCCGTCCTGGCCGGTCTCTCGGTGTACGGTGCCCTGAGTCTGTTCACCGGGTCGCAGGTTCTGGTGTATCGGCTGGGCGGCTGGCATCCTTCGCTCGGCATCACGCTGGCGTACGACCACCTGACTGCGCTCGTGGTCCTTGCCGTGAACATCGTCGGTCTGTGCGCGCTTCTCTTCGCAGTGCGATACCTGGATCACTACACCGGCCGCTGGAAGTTCTATGCGCTCTTCATGCTCATTCTCGTCGGGTTGAACGGCGTCAGTGTGACCGGCGACATGTTCAACCTGTTCGTGTTCACCGAGATCGCGGCGGTTTCGTCCTATGCGCTCGTGGCCTTTGGTACCGACTTTGACGAACTGGAGGCCGGATTCAAGTACATGGTCATCGGCGAGATCGGCGGCGCTGCGATACTGCTGGCGATTGCGTTGCTCTATGCCAAGGCCTCGACTCTCAACATGGCGGTCGTTTCCCAGGTCATGGCCGGCTTCGGACGCACGCCGCTTTTCTGGCTCATAGTAGCCATGTTCCTTGTCGGATTCGCCATTAAGATGGCGATGGTGCCGTTCCACGCCTGGCTGCCAGATGCTCACCCCTCGGCTCCTGCCCCGGTTTCAGCCTTGCTATCGGGCGTCTTCATCAAGGTGCTTGGCGTGTACGCCATGAGCCGAGTTATGTTCAACGTATTCGGACTCTCCCGGGCCAACGCGGCCGGCTTCTTCAACCTGCTGATTGGATTCGGTGTGCTCTCGATCGTCGCCGGCGGCCTGCTGGCCTACGCCCAGAAGGACTACAAACGCCTGCTGGCGTACTCAAGCATCAGCCAGATAGGGTACATCCTCATCGGTCTGGGCATCGGCAATTACTGGGGCATCGTCGGCGCGCTATTCCACATTCTGGCCCACGCCTTGGGCAAGGGGCTGCTGTTCCTTACTGCCGGTTCGGTCGAGCACGCGACCGGCACCCGTGATCTGGACCGGCTCTCCGGGCTCGAGAAGAGAATGCCGGCAACCGCATGGTCGTACCTGCTCGGGTCGTTGTCGCTGGCGGGCGTGCCGCCGTTTGCCGGCTTTTTCTCAAAGTTCTTCATCATCGTCGGGGCGCTGTCGGCCGACATGTACTGGCTTGCGATTCTGGCGGCGCTCTTCTCGACCGTCACGCTCGGGTATCTTGTCAAGGTCGCGAACAGGGCGTTCTTTGCCAGAAGGGATCGAGAGCCGACCGCAGCCAGGGAGGCGCCGGCGGTCATGGTCGTCGCCATGCTGGGGTTGCTGGTTCTGACTATCGTGCTGGGAGTAGGGTTCAAGCCGGTAGTCGACCGTCTGGTTGGACCCGCGGCCAACGTTCTGCTGCAGGGACTGGGGTACGCCCAGGGAATACTGGGGATGTAGATGGGCAAGCGTTTCGCCTACTTCGTGATGGGCTTTGTGGTGTGGATAGTCCTCGTCTACACCCTCCAGTACCAGGAGGTCATTGTCGGCGCAGGAGTCGCGCTGCTGACCGCCGCCATCTTTGGCCGGCACCTTCCCCTAAAGCCTGGAAAGCTGCTTAGTCCGGTTCGGTGGTTCTGGCTGCTGGTCTACATACCGGTCTTTGTATACATGTGTCTGAAGGCCAACATCGACGTGGCACTGCGCGTGCTGTCGCCGGGACTGCTCATCAAGCCGGGCATCGTGAAGATCCGCACTCGGCTGAAGTCGGATATCGCCCGGGTGTTCCTGGCCAACTCCATTACGCTCACACCGGGTACCATGACGGTGGAGATCAAAGAGGACGTGCTCTACATCCACTGGATCGAGGTGGGGGCAGGGGACATGACGGCTGCTTCCAAAGCGATAATCGGCCCCTTTGAGTACTTCCTGGCGAGGATTTTCGACTGATGACCATACTGATCGTTGTTCTGTCCTTTGGCGCTTTCTTCTGCCTGTACCGCGCCCTGCAGGGCCCCTCCATATCAGACCGGGCTATTGCGGTCGATATCATGGCCGTCATCTTCTCCAGCATTACCGCCCTGATGGCACTCAAGTACAAGCTCGCGTATCTTATCGATCTCTCGATTGCCATCGCGGTCATCTCGTTCGTCGGGACTCTGGCGCTGGCCAAGTACCTAGAAGGGAGGAGCCTCGATGATTGAAGTCCTGGGTTGGATCAGCCTCTGTGTCGGCGTCGGGTTCACGGTACTGGGCTGTCTCGGGCTTGTGCGTTTTCCGGACCTGTACAACCGGATGCAGGCGGCGACCAAATGCGTGACACTCGGCACCTGCGGAATAATGCTTGGGGTCTTTTTGCGCAGTGGATTCACCTCGCTGGGTGTCAAGGCGTTGCTGTGTGCCCTGTTTGTGCTCATTACGGTGCCGGTTGCCGCGCATGCGCTGGCGCGCGGATCGCTCATATTCGGAGTCAGGCTATGGAAGCACACGGAAAGAGATGAGTTCACGGACGACCGGGGCGGGGAGTCGATCATCGAGGTGGACAAGTGAGGATCCCGCTCCCCAAGGTACGCGAGCTGGTCGAAGCCGTGCGGGCCGTGGTCAAGGGCCCGTTCACGACCAAGTTCCCGGCCGAGGTCGACTCGGTCCATCCGAACTTCCGGGGAATCCTCAAGTTCCGTGAGGACAAGTGCATCTGCTGCGGGGCCTGCACGCGCGTGTGTCCGGCCCGGGCGCGCGAGATTGTCGTTGACCGAGAAAAGGGCGTCATGCGCAATATCCACCACGCCGACCGCTGCATCTACTGCGGCCAGTGCGTCCTCTACTGCACTACCCGAGAGGGCATCTACCACTCTCAGGAGTTCGACACTGCCCGGACCGAGCGGAGTTCAGACTGGGAGACTTCGGTCGAGAAGGAGCTTGCCTATTGCGAGGTCTGCGGTGAGCCCTTCGCCACCAAGGCGCACCTTCTGTGGATAGCCCACAAGGTCGGCGACTTAGCGAACTCCAATCCCACTCTGCTGCTCAGTTTGTACCAAGAGCTCGGTACGGCTGAGCCTCGTCCACGTGGCGACGTCCAGCCCTACCGGTCAGACACCATGCGTATCCTCTGTCCCGATTGCCGGCGCAAGACGTATCTGGCCGAGGAGTGGGGCTACTAGCTCCGGCCAGGCTCTCGAACCCCAGCCTCGAATCTCCGACCGGCCGCCAACCTTCGGTGACGGATCTGACATCAGGTTCTGTGCTTCGGGAGACCTGGCGGATTGTCGGGGTTATTGATAGGTGGAGTGCCGAAGGTGAGAGTCGAACCCACAAGTCCATCGCTGGACGCGATGGTATTGCGGTCCGGGCAGCTTTGCCAGTGGGTACTGGGGCAGATGCGAATGCCGAAGGTGGGAGTCGAACCCACAAGTCCATCGCTGGACGGCGGATTTTGAGTCCGCTGCGTCTGCCAGTTCCGCCACTTCGGCTTGCTGCGTTCGCCCCGAGCTTGGCCGGGCCACAGCCACCAGCTTTCGAGGCCGTGCGGCAGGCTGGATTCTAGGGATGCAGGCCGGCTAGTCAAGAATCCTCACATGATTAAGTTGACAGATAGCGGCCGGGCTGCTAGAACTGAAGCGATGCGATGCCTGTCCCGGTCGGCTCAGGCCGCGGCACTTGTGATACTGCTTGCTGTTGCCGGGTGTCCGCAGCCCAAGGACCCGCCGGTCATCTCTTCAATCGAAGGCAGGCGGTCTGTCGAGGCGCGCGACAGCGCGGATTATGTCTGCCGGGCCACAGACCTGTATCCCAAGCTGCTCACCTACTCATGGTCTCAGGAGGGGGGCAGACTCGGCTGGGACTGGGGCGACAGCGTGCGCTGGTTCGCCTCTGATTCCTCGGGACGCGGTTTCGTGCGGGTGACAGTCACAGACGAAGATGGCCTGTCCGCGACTGACAGCCTTGCCATCACGGTTCGTGCGGAAACAACCGGGGTCCTCTTCTGGGACGGGGCGGTCAAAGCCGGCAAGTACCAGGCTTGGGCGGATACGGTCCGTACGGGGTACAAGCTGTACGGCTACTGCGGCTCGGACACCGGAGACATCTTCCTTCTGGTGATGGACGATTCCAACTTCACGAGGTGGGCTGCCGGCCAGGCGGCAAGCTCACTGCTTCAGCGCTCGCCGTGGAACACAAAGGATACATTCTCTGTGCGCATTGACGCGGCCGGGCTGCATCACATCATCATTGACAATACCCGGGGTGCTGATGACTACAACTTCTGGCTGTACGTCTGGAAGGCCGGGCCGTAGTGCTTGCCGGCAGGCGTCAGGAAGCTGGCTGCCAGCCGGCCTTGCACAGCAGGTCCAGCAGTAGCGGCACGGGCAGTCCGACTACGTTCAGCAGGCAACCCGACACGCGGCTGACGAAGATGCCGGCCTGTTCCTGTATACCATAGGCGCCGGCCTTGTCGTAGGGTTCGGGGCCGGAGATATACCGCTCAATCTCGTCTGTGCTGAGCCTGCGGAAAGAGACCGCAGTGGTCTCCGCCGCGGTGAGCACGCGACGTTCCGGCATCCGCACAACCGCCACACCCGATATCACCGAGTGAGTCCGGCCGGAGAGCATACCCAGCATCTTCCGGGCCTCGGCCCGGCTGCGCGGTTTGCCCAGTATCTGCTTTCCGCACACGACCACCGTGTCGACGCCGACGACGAGACCGGCATTGACGCGACCGGCCACTGAGAGAGCCTTAACCCTGGCACAGGCTACGGCGAAGCGAGCCGGGGTGCTGCCGGTCTTGTGTCCAACCGCCTCCGGTGTCTCACTCGCTGCCGGCGTCGTAAGCTGGAATCTGATACCCAGCCGCCGCAGCAGGTCCCGGCGCCGGGGAGAAGTAGAAGCCAGGTAGATGTGCATCACTCTCCAATCTTCGGCAGGATGCTGCCGAATGTGCCTTTCCCGATCTTGATGTCGGGCAGCTTCTTGATGCGGACTTCGAAGTCATAGCTCCAGCGCGTGCCGAGCTTCTGGAGCTTGGCGAACGCCTCCCAGCAGTGGAGGTCCTTGGTCAGCATCAGCCCGTAGTTCGCGACCTGCTTCTGGGCGAAGTTGTAGCCGAAGTCGGTCAGGGTGAGCTTCCAGCCGGGCACAGCCAGGGCGGCGTTTCCGGTAATCATGTGGGTCGCGCTTCCTGACGAACCGTGGATGTAGGTGTGATTAAGGCTGAGCTGGAACCCGCGCCCGGATCTCGCCGAATCGGTACCGATGCGGTTCAGGTAGAACGTAGTCGCCACCGAGTAGTCTTTGCGGAAGTCGAGCGAGTCGAAGTCGAACCCGGCCGAGGCGTCGATTGACAGGTTCAGATTCGAGCTCTGGAGCGGCCGGACGGACAACACGCCGCGCAACGGGGTCAGGTTGTTCAGGACTTCGTGCGCCGTGCCCAGATATCCGGCCCGCGGGCTTCGTACGCTGTCGAGCAGGTTGTAGGAGGTAGTGAAGTTGATGGTGCCGAGGTCGCGCTTGGTCCCGGCGGTATCGACCTTGGCCTGGAAGGTGTTGCCGAGGCCGAAGTTCACCTGGGCGACCTGCGGATCGAACGGGTGCGGGCGCCCAAATAACGGTCCGGAGTCCACCTTCGGCTGGTAGCTCAGAGCTGCTGTCGGCGTCACTGTATGCAGCAGGCCGCGCATCCCGAAGGAGGTGACACCGAAGACCCGGTAGAAGGTGGCCCTGGCGGTGACACTGCCGCTGTAGGCTGCCTTGACTGGCGATGAATCGCGCAGGTTGTCGGATTGGGTAAGAGTGAAGGCCTCGGTCAGTCCGAACGTTCCGAGGAACCTTTGATCCATGTTGGCCGAGAACCCGCTTGAGATGCTGCGCGGGCTCTGACCCAGATTCAAGGTGTCGTCGTAGTATTTGCGGCCTTCGGCAAGCGCGACGCGCTCGGATACGGTCGCGCTGCCCAGCGGGCCGATCTTGTAGGCCGGGCTTGAGATGCCGACCGCCGCGTTGCCGGTCAGGGCGCGGGTCCGGGCGGTGTCGGTCGAGTTCGTCGAGTCGAGGTAGTCCTGGGTGTGGTGCAGGAACGACGCAGATGGCGACAGGTTCCAGCCCCCGAACAACGGCCGCTGGCTCACGGAGAGCCTCACCGAAGGCAGGTCGGCCCAGCGAGTGTGGCTGGAGAACTCGGTCTTCTGCTGGGCCAGCACGGTAACGCTGCCGACGCGCCGGAGGCTCTTGGTTATCTGCCCATAGGAGAAGAGGTCGGGCTTCAGCCATTCGAGCTGGTCTTCGGAGTAGTCCGGTATGTAGGTTGCATCCGACGCCAGTTCCAGCTTGCCGTCAAGCTGGGAGTCGAAGAAGAAGCGGTCGGAGCGGTGTGCGGCGGATACGCTGTAGCGACGGCGCCGCGTATCCCATTCGTTGATGTAGGAGCCGTTGATGTTGCCCTGGGCAAAGGGCGTGACTACGTAGACTCCTTCGACCCGTCCCTGCAGTCCGCGTTTGGTCATGACGTCGCCGTAGAAGGTCATGTCCGAGTAGTCGTTAATGACCAAGTAGTAGGCGATATTCTTCGAGTAGAATCCTTCGGTTGAGGAGTTGCCGATCTTGAACGGCATGAATCCGGACTTCCGTTTCGATGCGACCGGGACCATCCAGAACGGAACCGCGAGTATCGGCGTGTTGAAGAGCTTGAATACCATCGGTTCGGCGATGGCCACGTCATCCATGAGCAGCTTGGTGCGCGGACCATAGAAGGCGTAGTGCGGGTGGGGCAGGTCGCAGGTGGTGTATGAGGCGCCGCGCGCGTTCAGCACCCGTTCACGCACGAGCCAGACTTCGTCTGCCCGGAAAAACCCGTTCTCGACGTGCGTGTACGCCGTTCGCATCATCCCCTTGCGTGTGTCAACGTCGTAGACCAGCAGCTCACCGGTGAAGTTATCGGAGCCGGACGTGAAGAGCACGTCCTTGAATGCCGAAAGCTGGTGCCGTTTGACGTCGTAGTGGATGGAGTCGGAGTGAACCGACATGTCGTGGTACCGGACCCAGGCAGAGTCGAGCAGCACGACCTCTTGCTTCTGGTTGGAGAAGATCGCTGTCTTGCCGCCGTAGTAGATGATGTCGCGCCGGGACGAGTCAGCCGCGGTCGTATCGGCAGTCTGGGCGACGAGGAGCAGCGCGAACAGAAGCACCGGGGAATGTTAGAGGCAGGCGGACGAAAGTCAAACGAGGAGACAAGGGCAGGATTCCGGGATTCAAGGATACAAGGGGTCCAGCGCCGGGTGCTCGAGTCCTGGATTCCCTGATTCCTGGACTCCTATCCCGTGAGGTCAGGCCAGCGGACAGGAGTCACAGGATGGTTGGGAGCGGCAGTTGGTCTTGGCCAGCCGTACGAGCAGGGCGTGGTACTCGTTGTAGAGCCTTGTGCTGCGCGGCAGCGTGGACTCGAACATCGCCCGCAGCGTGTCGTAGTGTTCATCTCCGACAATCAGCCCGTACCGGGACAGGATGCGACGGGTGTAGGTATCGACCACGAACACGGGCCGGCTCAGTGCGTAGAGCAGTATCGAGTCGGCTGTCTCGGGTCCGATGCCGTGGCAGGCCAACAACTGAGCCCGGAGTTCGGCGGTCGGAATTCGCCTGAGGCCGGCGAATCCGCCAGTGGATTTGAGCCAGCCAAGGAACGCCGCGAGCCGCGCGGCTTTGATGTTGTAGAAGCCGGCACTCCGGATGAGCGGTGCGATTTCGGTCGGGGAGAGGGGTGTCAGCCGTTCGAGCGTGAGGAGCCGGTGGGACTTGAGCACGGCGATGGCCTTCTCGACGTTGCTCCAGGCCGTGTTCTGGGTGAGGATTGCGCCGACAGCTATCTCAAGCTGAGTATCGCCCGGCCACCAGTGCTGCGGACCGAATGCGCCAAACAGGCGCCGATGGATGTCCGTCAGGCCTGCCGAGTTGCTGCTGCGCTTCCGGTTGCCGCGCAAGGCGCCGGCGGGCGGGTATCAGGGACGCCGGTAGGGAACCGGCGGAGCCTGCGGGCTGTAGCGCGAGTGGAGAGAGCAGGGGGTCGTCGGTTCGGTGCCGGCGATGAAGACCTCGTACCGGACGAGCGGGCAGGAAAAAGTGGCCATCTGCCCGGTCTGTTCACAGACTGCGGCGGTGACAATGCTGTCCGGAACCGGGAAGCTGTCGGACGGGAGCGACTCCGGATGCACTGTTTTCATGAAGTCGGCCCATATAGGTGCCGCGACCGAGCCGCCGGTCGCACCGCGGAAAATGGTCTTCTTCTTGTCGAACCCGACCCAGACACCGCAGGTGATGTCCGGGGTGAAGCCGATGAACCACGCGTCCGCGTAGTCGTCGGTGGTACCGGTCTTGCCCGCGGCCGGACCTTCGTAGCCGAGCTGGCGTATGGCGTAGGCGGTCCCTTCGTTGACCACGCTCTGCATGAGGCTGGTCAACACGTACGCGGTCTGGGGCCGCAGTACCGGCTGCTGCTCCGGCCGGTTCTCCTCAAGGACCGCACCGTGCGCATCTTCGACACGCGTAACCATGATCGGCTTGACCCGGATGCCGTTGTCGGCAAGCGTGTTGTAGGCACCAACCATGTCGAGGAGCGTGACCTCGACCGAACCCAGCGCCAGCGAGTAGACGGGCTGCAGCGTATTGGTGACGCCCATAACGTTGGCGTAGTGAGCCGCGAGCTGGGGTCCGATCTGGGATATCAACCGAACCGCCACGAGGTTGCGTGAGAGGGCCAGCGCACGGCGCATGGTGATGTGTCCGAGAAACGTATGGTCGTAGTTGTGGGGCTGATAGTCGGGCTGGCCCGGGATTTCGATGGTCAGGGCCGAGTCGAGCTCAATGTCGGCGGCCGTCATGCCGTTGTCGATTGCGGCGGTGTAGATGAACGGCTTGAATGCGGACCCTGCCTGCCGCCTGGCCTGGGTGGCGCGATTGAACTCGCTGTGCCTGTAATCCCGGCCGCCGATGAGCGCGCGTATGTAGCCGGTTTGAACGTCCATGGCGAGCAGCGCTCCCTGCAGGTACCTGGGCGGGCCGATAGTCGAGTCGCTCTTTGCCGCGGAGTCGTACGCGGCAAGGGTCGGCCGCAGCCGGTAGTCCTTTTCGACCTGATGCAGGTGTGAGTGCAATGCGAGGTTCGCGGCCTGCTGCATGTCGAGGTCGAGGGTCGTGTAGATGACCGCGCCCGACCTATAGACGAAGTCCGCCCCATACTTTTCCATCATGTAGCGCCGGACCTTCTCGACGAAGTACGGAGCGATGTTGCCGCCCTGGCCCGGCGGTAGAACGTTTAGCGGTCGCCTGAGCCCCTGGTCGAGCTCCGACGACGAGATGCACCCAAGCCTGAACATCCTGGTGAGGAAGAAGTTGCGGCGGGTGAGCAGCCGGTCAGGATGGTTGTACGGCGAGTAGGCCGACGGGTTGGCCAGCATCGCGCCGAGCGTGGCGCACTCGACCGGGTCCAGGCGCGCCGCAGTCTTGTTGAAGTACTTCTCGGCCGCAGCTTCGACGCCGTAGACCGAACCTCCGAACCATATCTGGTTGAAATAGAGCTGGAGAATCTCGGCCTTCGAGTAGCGCCGCTCCAGTTCTACCGCCAGCGCCATCTCCTTCACCTTACGGCTGATGCTCCGTTCGGGTGTCAGGAACATGGAGCGCGCGAGCTGCTGAGTGATGGTCGACGTGCCCTTGATGCCGCCGCGCTTCACCGTGCTCAGGGCCAGGCCCGGTACCCGGGCGAGGTCGATTCCCCAGTGCGAATAGAATCGCCTGTCCTCGATGGCGACCACGGCTTCGCGCAGACAGGACGGGATGGATTCGAGTTGGACCGGCCGGCGCTTCTCCTGGAAGAAGTCGAAGATGACGCGGCCGCGGTAGTCAAGGATGCGGGTGCTGGCCGGCGGCCGGTAGTTGGCGATGCTCTCGGCTGAAGGAATGTCGGAGAACAGGCCGGCGGCGGCAAGCTGGGGCAGGAGCAGGATGATGGCGAGGAGCGGGCGCATGTTGCGATTCAAGTTCGAAGCCCGAAGCTCGAATTCCGCACTGTCAGACAGGGCCTCTGAGGCCAATCAAGCTCGAATCCCGAATTCCGAATGCCGGACTCGGGTTTGAATCGTGATTCGGACTTCGGGTTTCGTCATTCGCCGAGCGATTCGGCCAGGAGTTCGGCAATGTCCTTGATGCAGATCTTCGCTTCGGAGTCGGTCGTCTTGACCGCGTCCTCCAGTGTCAGCGTGCAGTAGGGGCAGGCGGTGGCGAGAATGGTGGCGCCGAGGTCAAGAGCGTCATGGATCCGGACTTCGGCCAGCCTGCCCTTGCTTGTAGACTCGAACCACATCCGTCCGCCGCCACCCTCGCAGCAGAGGCTGGTTTCGCGGGAGCGGTCGAGTTCTACGAACCGGTCGCCGGCCAGCGTGGTCAGCGCCAGGCGCGGCTGCTCGAACACCTTGTTCTGCTTGCCGAGGTAGCACGGGTCGTGATAGGTGACGACTTCCTCAAGTTGGCGCTTCGGCTTGAGCTTCCCGGCCTCAAGCAGTTCGGCGAGCAATTGAGTGTAGTGCATTACCGGCACTTCGATTCCCGGGTAGTCGTTCTTGAGTGCGTTGAAGCTGTGGGGAGAGGTGGTCACGACCCGCTTCGGGCCGCGCTCCATGATGAGCTTGGTATTTGAGTCGCGCAGTTCCTCGAACATGCCCTGCTCGCCGATACGCTTCTGCTCGCTGCAGCAGCAGGTTTCCTCCTCGCCGATAACGCCGAACTCGATGCCGGCCGCGCGCAGCAGCTTGACCAGGGCCTGGGCTGCGGGCTGGCAGCGAGGGTCATAGGCATTGGTGCAACAGACGAATAGCAGCACGTCGGTCTTGTCTCCCGGTTTCAGAACCGGCAGGTCAAGACCCTGGGCCCACTCCATCCGCTTCTCCCGGCCCCGGCCCCAGGGATTGCCCTGCAGATACGTGCTCTCCAGCGCGCCCTGGATCTGGGTGGTCATCCTGCCGCTCTCGATTATCTTCGCGCGCATCTCGACCACGAGGTCGGCAGGCCGGACCGCCTTCGGACAGCGCTCGGTGCAGGTCGAACAGGTCGTACACTCCCAGAGCCCGAGCTCCTCTGCGCTCATGCCCTGGCACTGGTCGTTCAGATAGCAGTAGACCAGCTTGCGCGGGTTCAGGCTCGACTTCATCGAAACCGGGCAGCCGCCTGAACAGCGGCCGCACTGAATGCACGACTCAAGTTCGAGAGTAGCGGTTGACATGGGCCTGTATTCTAGAACAGAAGCGCTCCAAGTCAAGAAAGCGGACAGGACTGACAGGACGAACAGGACCTACGGCTACCTGCGCTCGCGTCGCATTCGGTAGAGCCGCTCAGTCATCCCGCCCTCTTCCAGGAAGCGGCGGTCTAGGTGGCGGAGTTGCTGGTCGAGGAGATAGTTGGTCTGGTTGACAAGGCAGATGAGGCAATTGGCGGCTTCTTCAGCGCTACCCTGCTCAACGTACGTCCTGTAGGTCTTGTAGGTCCTTTCCTTCACCCACGCCAAACCCCTGATGCGCCGCTTCCGAGGGTCGTCCTTGTCCCACTCCTGCAGGTCGTGTTGACGCAGGAAGTCCTCGTAGTCCTGCAGCAGTTCCTCGAAGCTCGCCCGAGCGACTCCCATGAGCTTGAGTTCGGTCTTCCGTGACGTGCCCGAGGCCATGCTCCCCTCGGCGATATTCTGTTTCCCTGACCGTGCAGCCTGCACCATCTGGTCGTGTGTGCGCGAACGTCTGTCGATGAACCGATTGCAGAAAGCGACTGTCGCATCATACACGATGGCCGCGTTCTGGAACGACTTCAAGTCCCGGTACCCGCCGTGCTTCGGGATCAGCGGCTCAGTCACGACTGGATTCCAGCAGTCTCGGACACAGGCGTCAGGAGGGTAGGGGCACCATGTCCGCGGGCGGGAGTGCGGCGGGTGGTCGAGCGGTCATTGTTTCGAAGGAGGCCTGTGCGTAGGAGGATCGTACGAGTCGATGTATCCGTGCGGGCCCCTCCGGTATACCGTCACAAACTGGTCATGCCAGTAGGAGAGGGAGAAGAACCACTCCTCAGTCTGTTCGTCAGTCCGGATCTCAAGTCGGACGCTGTAGGGACGGCCGCTTATCACCTGCTTTGTCCTGGTCGCTTGCAGGAACGTGACTTTGGGAAAACCTTCACCAATTGCCACGGTGACGAAGGCCTTCGCCAGTTCGATGATGTTCTTGTCGGTCACCTTCAGACCGTTGTCGATGAGCAGATGGTTGAAGCCATAGGGCATTGGATAGCGCTTGCTACCTTCAATCGCCATTAGGTAAGGATATGGTGGCGAGTTGAAGTTATGACCTCTGTAGAACCGAGCGGTCGGGAAGATTCGAGCCAGCGGCGCTATCGTGACTTCGACGAACCCGAACGTGCCCGCCATGTATGCAGTATCGTCTTTCCGCGAGACCAGGAAGTCAGGCACTAGGGCGGGGAACCTGCGCAGGATGTCCGTTGCCTCGCTCGTCGTTACATGCCGCGTGGTGACTTTGACTTCTTTTCTCTTCGACGTATTGCGGCCACGCGCCGCGGCAGGAGAGAAGGCGAGCAGCACAAGCAACGCGGCAACGGCCAGTCGGGCGCGGGTATGCCTCGGGTGCGTCTTCATCACGACTGCATTCTAGAACTCGCCGAGACGCGGGTCAAATCGGGGCGCTTGGCGTCAGTCATGAGCCGTAGCGGCAGCCCGGCCCGGACCTGAGACCCTCACTGTAGCCGTCGGAGATGCCGTGAGAGATGCCGGCAGGGGTGCTATCGGAGTGGCCGGGTATGAGGCCCCATCGGGGTCGGGGAGAGAGACGGCGAGGGATGCTCCGACCGGACCCGTCCGGGATCCTCACACTGTTGCGGGGAAAGTGCCCGGGACTGATGCCGAGACCGAAACGGCCCGAGATGCCGTCAGTGTAGCCGGCACAGGTGCCCGCGGGGAGGCGGTCGTATAGGCTCCGGAGGAGGCTTGGACGAATGCCCGGACAGCTACCCTCCCGGCACGGGGGTGTCTTTCGCTGCCGGGAGCCATCATGTTCGCAGATGTGCCACTTACCGGATTTCCGGGCTTGATTGCCATTCTACAGCGCTGTAGAATTGAGCGGAAATGAAGCGGTCGCCGGACACATTCGTTTTCAGCCCCGAGCTGGGCTCGAGGCTTCGGGATCTGCGGCTGAAGGCGGACCTTACTCAGGTGGAGCTGGCGCGGGCCATGGGCCGGGCAGGGAAGAGCGCCGGGAACCTGGTAAGCAGGCTTGAGAAGGGTCGTGAGCGCTTTCCTTCGTTCGCGCTGGTCGCGGACTTCCTGCGCGGCTGCCGCGCCGGGTTCAAAGACATCCTTGACATTCTCGACCTATACACCGACTTGCCGACAGCGCTGAGCA
>JAFGRF010000191.1 GCA_016935295.1 Caldifarciminota bacterium
GAGGAACTCGAGCCGGTCGCCAGTTTCGTTCCGCACGCGGTGAAAGGTCTCTTTCGGATGGGGGACAAGCGAGCCGGCTTCGGCCCGCACGGTGCCGGCATCGGACTCGATGGTAGCCGTGCCGGCGATGATATAGAAGAGTGTGTCCACCGGCGAGGCGTGGCGGACGAGTGCGTGGCCGGCCGGCAGGTGGATATGGACCACCTCGACGTCGGGCGAGGCGAACAGGCGGTGAGCGTCCAGGCCGTTCGGGTTGGGTACGACCGGTGACTCGGCAACGGTGATGGGTTTCACTTTACTTGCTTCCCGTTGACGTCTACCGTCACCTCGGCGAACGGAATAGTCTTGCCCGAGTCGGCAATGGCCTGTTTGACGAGTTGGACCAGGCCAAAGCAGCAGGGCACGGTCATGTGGGCGACCAGCACCGACTTGGGCGAGTTCTGCCGGAACAGGCTGGTCAGTTTCTCCTGGTATGCGTCTGCATCGTCGAGCTTGGGGCAGGCGATGATCAGGATTCGACCGCTCACAAGGTCTTCGTGGAAGTTGGGGTGGGACGAGCCGACGCAGTCAGCGGAGATCAGCAGGTCGGCGCCTTTCAGGTACGGAGCGGACGGCGGGATTAGCGTGAGCTGTATCGGCCAGTTGCGC
The DNA here is from genome assembly GCA_016935295.1 of Caldifarciminota bacterium. Taxonomy (GTDB): domain Bacteria; phylum Hydrothermota; class Tepidihabitantia; order Tepidihabitantales; family Tepidihabitantaceae; genus UBA2258. Next base: position 649 of record JAFGRF010000191.1, read on the forward strand.
AACCGTGAGGTACGAGGTGCACCGAAAGCAGGGGCTGCGGCCTTGGCCGATTCCAGCGCGAGGTCGCGCACAGCGGAACCGGGACAGCCGCAAGCCAGCGGCGATTGGTGACCATGGACGGACTCCGGATTCGGGATGTCGTGCTGCTTGAGGTAGCTCACTGCGTCGTTGTAGTAGTCGCAAGCGCCATGGTCGTGGAGGTGCTTCAAGTGGGCGGCGATGGTGTTCGGTCCGGCTTTCACGATATTCTCCATCACGCGGGACTCGTCGTACGGCTCGGCCGGACGTTCCTCGACGGTCATGGCGCCGGTCGGGCAATGACCCACGCACGCGCCCAGTCCGTCGCAGAACAGGTCGGACACCAGCCGCGCCTTGCCGTCGATCACCTGCAGGGCTCCCTCCGGGCAGTTGGGGATGCACTCCCCGCAGCCGGTACACTTCTCTTCGTCAATGCGTATTATCTTGCGTTTACTTGCCATTGTCGTCTTCAAATGCTCCGACCAGGTCAGAAACCTTTACCTTCGCCAGTCGGCGGGAGAGGTCGCGGTTGAGCCGGCCGAAGTAGTCGCTGAGGACACAGCCGTTCGCCTTGCAGACCGGCTTGCCGAAAAGGCAGGAGCGCACGGCAATCGGCCCCTCCACCGCTTCATAGACTTCCTTCAAAGATATCCTGGATGCCGGGCGGGCAAGCCGATAGCCGCCGGCCGGGCCCCGTGCCCCGTAGACGAGGCCAGCGCGCTCAAGCGTCGCCATCACTTTGGCCAGGTGGGCAAGCGAGGCCTTGAGCCGGGCGGCAATCTCGCGGGTGCGGGTGAGCGGGTCCGGGCTCGCCGCAATCACGGCCAGCGCGTGGATGGCGAGGTTGGCCGCTTCCGAAATACGGATCGGCCCGGAGCCGCCCGAACGAGTCTTATTAGTCATTTCGGTATTATAATACATAATTAGACACCGAAGTCAAGCGATTCGATTCCCGCTACCGTGAAGCTGCCCCGGCCAGCAGTTCGCGGGCTATGGCTGCTGCCCCGGTGATGGCGTGCCTGCTCCGGCCGCTGCGGGCTATCTCGGCCAGGCGGCCCGACTGGCGCAGGTCGGCAATCGTGTCGGCGAGCCCGGCGGCGTCGGCGTGTGTTGTGAGCGGCAGGCAGACGCCCTGGCCTGCGGCGAACTCGAAGTTCTCCCGAGCGAAAGGACCGATGTGGGGGAGGAGCGCGAACATCGGCAGACCGAGTCCTACTGCCCAGTTGGTCCGTTCGTGAGCGGCCGCCACGAGCAGGTCGAGATTCGGGAAGAACTCGGCGGTGCGGGCGGTTTCGTGCCGGCGGTCCCGCGTCCAGACAACCTGGGTCGATTCCTCGGGAGCGCCCTGACGACGGAGCGCAAGTTGCGCCTTGGCCGCGCGCAGCATCCCGCTTCCCCAGAAGAGGATGGCTTTGTGTCCGGCTCGGGCGACCGAGAATGCGGCTGTGATGATTCGGTTGACGTGCGGCCGGGGCCGGGCGCCGGAGACGAAGAAGCCGACGGTCAGGGGCCGGTCCGAAGCGAGGCGCGCGATTCGGGCCGGGAAAGCAGATTCGGCGACTTCCACCAGTTGCGGTTCGACTACCAGGCCGGTCACGGCAATTCGGTCCGGTTCGACGCCGGAGGCTTGAAGCTTGAGGCTTGTGGCTTGAAGCGGCACAAACGTCCGCCAGGCCCCGGGAACCGCGGAAAGCCCGGGCGCCGCAATCTCACAGTGGAGATAGGCAACGCGGCAGACCGGCGCGAGAATCTGGGCGAGTAGAGGATGGTCAACGATGCAGATACCGTCATAGCCGGCAAACGCCCGGCGGAGGCTGGACCCAAGCAGCGCAAGCTGGAGACCGGAGGGCCTTGCGTCGGGGGAGCGGAGGCGGTTGTACAGCCAAGTGGCCGGGCCGCCCTGGGCGCCGAGGCGATAGGCAGCGCGGGCCATGCTCCACGCGAGCCCCGAGGTTCCGGTGCAGAGCTCCTGAACCGTGAGGCGAGGGACATGACCGCGAAAACGGGGACTGCACCGCGCGTCCTCGCGCTCCGAGGGACTGTCCCCGCTTTCGCCCGCTGCTCGCGCAGTCTGCAACCGGTCCAGCGCCAGCAGGACTGAGTCGAGATAGGCGGGATGGCCGCGGCCGATCTCGGAACAGACTGAGACAAGGGGTGACTGGCGAATCTCGGAAGCGGATGCTCTCACTTGAGGAACTTGGAGAAGCGGCGGTCGGCGAGTTCGCGGCCGCCGGTCTGGCAGGTCGGGCAGTAGTAGAGCGTCGAATTCTGGTAGCTGACACGCTTGATGGGCGCTGCGCAAGCCGGGCAGGGCTGGTCGAGTCGGTCGTGGACCCGCAGGAACGTACGGTCCCTGCGCTCGGGCAGGCGGTCGATGGCCCGGAGGTGGAGGATGGCATCCTGTAGCACCTTCTTCGTTGCCATGAAGAGGCGGATTGTCTCCTCGGGCTTCATTGCAGTTGAGATGGCGAACGGGGAGAGGTGTGCCTCGAAGAGAATCTCGTCCGAGAAGCAGTTGCCGATGCCGGCGATAGCCGACTGGTCGGTGAGGAACTTCTTGAGCGTGCGATTGCGGCGGCACAGCGCCTGCCGGAATCGGGTCAGGGTGGACTCGGGACCGAGTGGGTCGGGGCCGAGCCGCCGGATGATGTCGACCTGTTGCGGGTCAGCGACGAGATAGATACTCAGCCGGTGGTGGGTGGTATCCTCGATGACGCGCAGATCCTCGTCGCGGTCCAGGTGCAGGACGAAGGCGTGAAGCCGGTTCAGCGGCGCGCGCGTCGGCCCGAATGCGAACCGGCCGGAGAGCATCAGGTGGACGCAGAGACACAGCCTGTCTTCGAAGTCGATGCAGATGACCTTGCCGAACCTGCTGACCGAACGGATATGCCTGCCCGCGATGGACTCGAGCGGCGGCTCCACGGTCTTCAGGGCGACCGGAGAGCGGATCATCGCGGTGCCCGCGACTCTTCCGGCCAGGGCGAGGCGCAGCCGGTCCTTGGTCACTTCCAGCTCGGGCAGTTCGGGCACGGGTGAAGATAGGATACGTCCAGCCGATGGTCAAACAACGCAGTAGCGGCTTCCGTCCTTTACAACCATCGATTCTGCCGGATAATACGCATTCATGCACTGGCACCATGATATCGACCTCGAAGACGCCAAACCCACGGGCAAGGCCGGGACCTACATCCGGCGGCTCTGGCCGTTCTTCCGGCC
>JAFGRF010000192.1 GCA_016935295.1 Caldifarciminota bacterium
GTCTGATGTCAAGCAACTGCGGTTGTTGACACCAGCTTGACGCGGCAATATGGTTTTAGTGAGAGAAACCAGTTGAGCGGTTCAGAACCACGCGAGCCCGATGGTCCGGACGAGAAGCCCCAACCATCGTCATCTCCGCCAAAGCTCGTCTTCGAACCGGACGAGCGACAGGCGTCGCGTATCGCTCGGATTCGGATCTTCACACTCCTGGCAACAGTGGGGTTGATGGTTGTGGCCCTGGTGCTCATTCTCTCCTACCGGCCTCCTCCTGTGAAGCTGACCGACCCCGAACCGCCCAGGGACCTTTCCTATGCAACCGACAGCATTGTGCAGTCCGGAGGTCAGACGTCCAGTGAGCCTGCCCCGGTCTCCCGGAGAGCCACGACGGTTGACATCGCGAAGTCTGCGGTTGCGGCAGTCGATGCGCTTGTGAACGCGGCATCAGACAAGTGGGGGCGTGCCAAGGCTCTGTCGTCGCAGGGAGCCGTGACGCGCGACAACGCCCAAGAGGCCGCCGGGCAACTGCAGAGAGCCGTCATTCTGGCCGATAGCGCGCAGCAGGACATTCGGTCGGCTTCGCAACAGGTGGAGCGTGTTCGCGCGGCGTCTCGTGAGGCGGAGTCGAACGTCGCTTTTCGTCTCAGCGTCCTGTACAAGGCAATGAGCCAGTACCTGAAGTCGATGGCCGATGATGCCGACGACCGCTACGCCTACTATGCCAAGTCAGAGGCCGCGGTCGAAGCCCTGCTGCGCCTGGACGGGTCCGAGTTCGAGATACAGCAGAACGTGGCGGTGAGTTACCTCCGCAAATCCGAAGACAGGCAAGCGAGCATACGGCGGCTCGCGGAGCAGATGCGCGAGGCGCTGCGCAACATTGAGAATGCCCGACGATAGCCGGGTGCGTGCCGGGCCGGCGAACGCGCTGACATACGTCGCAGCGTTGGTCGTGCTTGGCCTGCTCGCCGGGTGTCGGCTTCCCACGACTGTCTATGGTCGGCTGGTGCTGAAGCCCGGTGAAGATGGCGACGTACGGCTTGCCCGAGTCGAACTGCACGACACCACGGCCTGGGATTCGACGCCGCTGTACGAAACCGCTCCGGACACGGGCGATCTGTACTACCGCGTATCGTTCGAGTTTCCAGTAGTGGCGCCGGGGCCCTACTATGTGCGTGCCTGGCAGGACCGGGACGGCGACGGCAAGGTGAGCGATGGTGACCTGACCGGCGTGTGCGGCGGCCCGCACCGGCCCGGCTGGCCGGGAGAGCCGGTGATTGTGTACGACCGGTGGACGGTCGATGCCGGAGACATCGAGATGGCAACGTACCAGGTGCTCGAGGTCAATGCGACGGGAGCCATGTCCCAGTCACGTGATACCACGACCTTCGCCTACAGCTTCAACCATGACGTCCTACTGAGTTCGCTGGCGGTTGCGTTCCCAGGTCAGCCGGCGCTGCCTGACCCCAATGCGCCCGGGGACAAGATTGCCGATTCGACCTACCTCTCCGGCGGCTGGACTATGGGTGACTCAATGCCGAGCGGCCTGCACCAGCTTGAGTTCCGGGGCATGTTCCGGGATTCGAGCTTCGTGCTCAGAGCCGCAGTGCTGGTCCGGTAGCCTGCTACCACCGGCTGTTGCCTTTCTGCACCGAGCCTCTGCGGGGCCGAGATTCGGCCATGAAAGCACGAAAGACACTAAACGGATTGATGTAGCTGCTGCCGGTTTGATTCACTCCGTTTTAGCGTCTTCGTGGCGGACAATCCCGGAATCAGGGGTCTCTCCAGCGGCTTGACTCCAGCGCAGCAGCTTCTATGATTCTCTACTGATGGACCTTCTCGAAAGCTTGGCGACAAGGAACGACAAGAAGATACTGCTCGTCGTGCTCGACGGGCTGGGAGGCCTGCCGCGCAAGGGCAAGACTGAGCTCGAGGCAGCGTCGATTCCCAACCTCAACAAGCTGGCGCTCAAAGCCGGGCTCGGGCTGCTCGTACCGGTAGACATCGGCATCACGCCGGGCTCGGGTCCCGCTCACCTCGCGCTATTCGGGTACGACCCGGTCAAGTATGACGTCGGTAGGGGAGTGCTCGAAGCGCTCGGCATCGGACTTCACCCGGCGCCCTCTGACCTGTGTGCCCGCGCCAACTTCGCCACGCTTGCCAAGGACGGTACGCTCAAGGACCGCAGGGCCGGCAGGATTCCGACCGAGTTCTGCGCGGAGCTGTGTGCGAAGCTGCAGGTTGCGATCCCGGCAGTAGAAGACACAGGCGTGGTTGTCAGGCCCGGTATCGGCCATCGTTTCGTGGTGGTGTTTCAGGGGCCAGGTCTGGTGGGTGGGCTGACCGACTCCGACCCGCAGCAGGATGGTCTGAAACCGCTCGCCGTTGCCTCAGACGACCCCAAGGCGGCCAAGTCGGTACGTCTTGCCAACCGTTTCGTTGAGCTTGCGGCCGCAGCTCTCAAAGACCAGGACAGGGCCAACTTCGTGCTGCTGCGCGGCCTTGCTCAGCCACCGTCCATTCCCTCGATGCGTGACCGGTTCAAGCTCACGCCGGCCTGCATTGCGGCCTACCCGATGTACCGGGGCCTGGCCAAGCTGGTGGGTATGGACGTGCTCGAGACCGGCAGCACCTGGGAATCGGAGGTCAGTACTCTCAGTGAACACTGGCAGGGCGAACACGACTTCTTCTTCCTGCATCTCAAAGAAACCGACAAGGCAGGAGAGGACGGTGACTTCGACGCCAAACAGGAACTGCTTGAGCAGTTCGACGACGAAGTCCTGCCACGATTGCTGAAGCTCAAGCCGGACGTCCTGTGCGTCACCGGTGACCATTCCACGCCCGCGGCCAAGGCCGGCCATTCGTGGCACGAAGTACCGCTGCTGCTTGCCTCACCGTACGTGCGGGCCTCAGACACGCGCGATGAGTTCGGCGAGCGGGCCTGCGGCCGGGGCACGCTCGGCCGTATCGACTCCGTGAAACTCATGAATCTCCTACTGGCTAACTCGTTGAAGCTCAAGAAGTTTGGAGCATAAGTGGCGAAGCGTCGCGCGATAATCTCAGTCTGGGACAAGACCGGCGTGGTCGAGTTGGGCAGGGCGCTGGCTGCCGCCGGGTATGAGATCCTATCCACCTCCAAGACCGCGGCGATGGTCCGTGAAGCAGGCATCCCGGTCACCGAAATTGCCGACTACACCGGTTCGCCCGAGATACTCGGTGGCCGGGTGAAGACCCTGCATCCAAAGATTGCGGGCGGCATTCTTACGACGCACAAGGACGGCACGGTCGAGCCGATTGACATCGTGGTCTGCAATCTCTATGCGTTTGAAGACGGCCTTGCGTGCAAAGCGACCCACGACGAACTGGTCGAGCTCATCGACATCGGCGGCGTGACCCTGCTGCGGGCCGCGGCCAAGAACCACGCCTTCGTCACCGTCGTGCCCGACCCGAAGTTCTATCCGGCGGTCATTGCCGAACTGGGCA
>JAFGRF010000193.1 GCA_016935295.1 Caldifarciminota bacterium
GCATGATGTGACCAGGCATCCGCCGCATCACACGCCCTGTTCCGGATGGCGGCCCGACCATCCGGCCGACCTGCGGCAGCTTTGCCCTGCCGCACCCTTGATGGCCAGCGGGGCGAACGCAGCCACAGCCGCGTACGCACCCAACTGCCAGCCAATGCTAACGTATCGCCCTCTTGTCGTCAATGTCTGACTGCCATGGCAGGGTCCGAGTCCGGCAGCAGTCTGCAGAGCACGGCGAATCGGTTGACATCCGCCGGCCGCTGGACTAAACTGCGGCAGGCTTCGCTCCGGCCGGCGGTACCATGCCGCCGCGGCTATCCGGCAGCGCACCTGAAGTAGCAACGCTTGAACAGGAGGTAACTTGAAGGGTAGTATGATACTCGCACTGCTGGTCGGGCTCGCCCTGGCCGCTCTGCCCGGCCCGAATACATCGAACGGCGTTGAGGAACCGACCTTGAGCCGGTCGGTTCCGCGCACCGTTGCGTTTCAGCGGTTTTTCGCCCCTGAGGACGCGGACGAGACTCTCAACTACGACTCGGACCCGGCGTCCGGTGTGGGCCTGACCAACGGCGGCACGTTCTGGGGCGGCGTCCGCTTCACTCCCACGACCGCCTGCACGCTCAAGACTCTGCTCTTCTACCAGTGGAACTCATCCAACGATGACTACATCTTCGTATTCGGCGAGAACGATGACACCACGCCCGGGGCCAAGCTCGACTCGGTGGCCTACAGCGGCGGCGACTCGCTGACCTGGAAGGTCGCCAGTCTCGCCGCGCCCCTGGTCCTGCCCGCGGGCATCGACTTCTGGGTCGCCGTGCGCATCAACCACGCCCCGGGCACGTTCCCGCTCGGGGTGGATGCGGGCCCGAACGTGCACAATCGCGGCGGATACATCTCGACCAACGGCACGCGCTGGCGGAACCTGCCCGAGAGCAACCCCGACCTCGATTTCAACTGGAACATCCGGGCTATCGTGGCTGCGGCACCGAGCCCGGACCACGACGTGAGCGTGACCCGAATCCTCGCACCGGCGACCAACGTGCCGGTCGGCGCCTATGCGCCTGTCTGCCGCATCGTCAACGTCGGCGCCAACTCGGAATCAGACATCCCGGTCTACTGCTGGGTCGACTCCGCCGGCACGCTTGTCTACAACCAGGAAACGTTGTACGCGGGTCCACTCGCGCCCGGGGCACGGGCGGACCTCACTTTCGCGCCGAACTGGAACACCGGACCGGCCGGCAACACCTACGACCTTGCCATGTTCACCAACCTCCCGGGCGACCTGGACAACAGCAATGACACGGCGTACCAGTCCACGTCTGTCGCGTCGCGGTTCGCCGTAATGGACCATGACACGGGCTACTGCAAACTCTCGGTCTCCTGCCTCGGCTCGATCGGTTATGACGAGCCGCCGTCCTTTGCCGGCAGCGGGTTCTTCTATCCCAAGAACGCAAGCACCAGCTCACTCTTCTACTCGAGTCTCGCCCTCGGCACGGACGCCGGCTGGGTGGCAGACCGCTACTACTCCAACCCGACGAGCGGCGGGCCCAACACCGACTTTGCCCCGACCGAAAGCCTGAGCGCGGTCGTTCCGCCCGGCATCGGCGACCAGCACTACCGCGGCGCGTTCGATGACGCCGGCCACCCGTCGCCCAAGGGCCTCTCCGTGACCCAGAACTCGTACATGAGTGCCGACTCCGGGTACGACGACTTCGCGGTCCTCGACTTCGCGATTACCAACAACGACACGTCGGCAGTCAACGGGATCTATGCGGGAGTATTCGCCGACTTCGACCTCGGGACTGACCGCCTGGACCTGTGCCGCTCCGACACGGTCGAGCGGTTCGTCAAGATGTGGCACCAGAACTCCCAGAACCCCACGGTCGGCGTGAAGATCCTCCACCCCGGCTGGTTCACAAACCTGACCGCGGTCGACCACAACGTCTGGGTCTACCCCGACTCCTGCGTAACCGACAACCAGAAGTACCGGCTCCTGAACGGGTCGATTGTCCTGCGCAACTCCAACCGTCCGTACGACTGGTCAGTAGTGGCCTCGATCGGACCGTTCGACCTTGCCCCGGGCGACTCCCAGAAGTTCGCCGTTGCCGTCATCGGCGCCGTGGACACGGCTACGTTCAGGGTGAACGCCGAATCGGCGCAGTCCTGGTACGCCAACAACCTTGGCGTCGCGGAACGTCCGTTCGCACCCTCACCGGTGGTCCGCGTCACGGCCGCGCCGAACCCGTTCAGCCGCGCGACCCGGATCAGCTACTCCGCGCTGACTGCGGGAAGACTCGACGTCGAAGCCTACGACGCTACCGGCCGCCTGGTCGACCGACTCGCGCTCAACGTCAAAGCGGGGCCGGGAGCGGTCAACTGGAAGCCCAGGGACCTCGGCGCCGGGCTGTACTTCCTGAAGGTGAAGACGCCGGGCAGAGAGGCAGTCATCAAGACGTTGTTGACCGAATAGCCTGTCGTTCGTTTCCAGAAGGGGCGTCACCCGACGCCCCTTCTGCTTCTGAACCGGAACCAGAACCCACCACAGCGCACGCTCGTCGAGACGTATCCCCACTTGACACACTATGGAGCCAACCTGCACGCCCTTGGCGCACTACAGCGCCGCCTCGCATCCGCCAGCCCCGCGCCTGATAGACGCCCGCGACACGCGAGAAGGAGAGACTCGGGGCGCCCCCTCTACCGGCAACGCCAGCACGACTGCTTGCCGTATCGTACAAGTGACTTGATTTCAGTCAGCTATGTCCAGGGGGGGGGCATGACAGCAAAGCTTGACAAGGATGTGCTGCGGCTGTAGCATCGACACGAAGACGGAGAGGACATGGCGGGGTAGAGACCTGCCATGCAAGAAACCCACCGCCGTTTCGCGCATGACCTGTTTTGACAAGGAGCAGAGTATTGGCGACCGGCAATGTCCGAGTGTTAGGACCGAACTCAGCCTCGCGCCGCTGGGCCACGGGGCCGAGGGCATTTCTGTGCGAGTTTACGGTAGGCCTTGTAGGTGACTCCGTGCGATCATCACTGCTGTTTCCATTGACACAATGAGTGACATGATTGTAAGGTTCTGTTCCGAGGTCCTCTGCACACGGCTCCTGGGATGCATGCCGAATCCGTTTGACAGAACCACCGCAATCAACTACCAACTCGGCTCCGCCGGTTCGGTCGCGCTCACACTGCACGACGTAGCGGGCAGAGCGGTGAGGCGATTGGCATGCGGGCCGCAGCCAGCCGGCTTCCACTCGGTCGTTTGGAACGGCAAGGACGACAGGGGTCGTGCTCTACCGGCAGGAGTCTACTTCTGTCGGATGCAGTCAGGAAGTACGACTGAGAGCAGACGGGTGACTCTGGTGAGATAGATAGGGAGAACGCGGGGAGGCGGATGCCGCCTCCCCGCGGCTTTGCATGAATCCATGTCTTGCGCTCCTGCTGACAGCAGTACTGCCCCTGCAGCCAACGCTGAAGATGAGGAGGCTCGCGAAGTTCCCGTTTGGGCCCAGCGGCTGGTGTCCTGTCTGCTGCGACAGCGACCACGACAGCTTGCCCGAGATGATATTCCAGATAGGCAGTATCTATCCTTCCGACCCGCGCCGCATCGAGTTCTGGGAGCACCAGGGTTGGAATCGCTTCAAGCTTGTCTACGCCGATACGGGCGCGTACCCGGAGCCCAACGGCATCACGACCGGCAACGCCACGCCCTACTCGGCGGGCGATGTGGACGGCGACGGGTGCACCGACATCGTGTGTGGCAATTTCGAGTTCTTCGACTCTGATAGCGTACGCGACATCATCATGACGGTCGAGAGTCCCGACCCTCACAGCTATCCCAGCTCACTGTCATGGCACCACCGCGGCCCTGGGTGCGGTGGAGGCGTTCCCATGCCGGTCTATATCACTGATGACCTCGACCGCGACGGACACAACGAGATGGTCGGTACGATTCCGCTTGTCGGCGAGGGGATATGGGAAAGCGTCGGCGACGATTCCAACGAACTCGTTTTCTGTGACACCTGGCTCGGCGGCGGGGTTTTCGCCTTCCGGGATTTCGACCGCGACGGCAGGAATGATTTCGCCACTGGCTGGCATGGGGCCGAAGTCTGGGAGTGTACCGGCGACGATCAGTACGAACAGGTCTGGCGTGATACGTTCCGGCCCGGCAATGGGCTGGACGTCTGGTCTACGTCCGACATAGATGGGGATGGCCGTCCCGAGTTCTACGAGGCGTTCACCAATTTCGTGGTCTGTGAGACGTGGTTCTACATGTACGAGGCTGACGGTGACGGTAATCACCAGTTCACACGTACGCTGGTGGATTCAGTCGGTGGTCGGTATTTTCCGCAGGGATTGAGCGCCGGCGGTGACATTGACGGCGACGGGGTCGATGAGTGCATCTGGACTACGCTTGACGGTATCCGGGTCTACAAGGCGGTCGGCGACAACGAGCTGTGCAAGGTCTGGGAGTGGGAGAACGACCACGTGCGTAACTACCCGAGCACGGAGGTCTACGACGTGAACGGCGATGGCTACAACGAGATTCTATTCGCGGACAACTACGAGACGTCCGTATTCGAGGTCGATGCGGTTGACCTGCTGTCTCCCAACGGCGGGTCTTGCAGCGTCGGCGACACTGTTCCGATATGCTGGATTACCAACTACCCGCCGCGTTGCGACTCGTTGTCGCTGTTCCTGCGAC
>JAFGRF010000194.1 GCA_016935295.1 Caldifarciminota bacterium
CCGGGTGTTCCGGGGCAGACTCGAAACCGGCGTCATGGTTATGAACGCGACCTCTGAGCGCGACGAGAAGGTCAACCAGATGTACGTCGTCAAAGGCAAGGAACGGGTGGAGGTCAACAAGCTCACCACCGGGATGATCGGAGCGCTGGTCAAGCTGAAGGAGACCCATACCGGCGACACACTCTGTGACAAACGCCAGCCGGCCAAGCTGCCCGCGGTTTCCTTCCCGAAGCCCTCGATCTCCGTCGCCATCGTGCCGCACACCAAGGGTGATGAGGAACGGGTCTCGAACGGTCTCGTCCGGCTGCGCGAAGAAGACCCTACTTTCTCCTACGAGTTCAACTCCGAAATCGCCCAGCAGCTCATCAACGGCATGGGCGAACTGCACCTCGATGTGCTGGTCGCCCGGCTCAAGCGCAGGTTCGACGTCACGGTTGACCTGGTGAAGCCGCGGATTCCCTATCGCGAGACAGTCACCAAGAAGGCCGAGGCCCAGGGCCGGCACAAGAAACAGACCGGCGGTCGCGGCCAGTTCGGCGACTGCTGGCTCAGGCTGGAGCCGGTGCCGCGCGGGACCGGGTTCGAGTTCGTCAGCGAGATCAAGGGCGGTTCGATTCCGAGCAAGTTCATCCCGCCGATTGAGAAGGGTATCGTCGAAACCATGCAGAAGGGCGTGTTGGCCGGGTACCACATGATGGACATCCGGGCAGTGGTCTTCGACGGCTCCTACCACGACGTCGACTCCTCCGATATCGCGTTCAAGCTCGCCGGCTCGCTTGCGTTCAGGAACTGCTGCGAGAAGGCCGGGCTCGTGCTGCTGGAGCCGATCATGAACGTCGAGGTAACGGTCCCTGACCAATTCACCGGCGACGTGATGGGCGATCTGAACGCCCGGCGCGGCCGCATCATGGGCATGGAGGCGCAGGGCAACCTGCAGGTCATCAAAGCCCAGGCCCCGCAGGCCGAGATGTACAAGTACTCCAACAGCCTTCGTTCTATGACCCAGGGCCGCGGCTTCTTCACGATGGAGTTTTCCCACTACGAAGAAACCCCGCGCGAAGTCGCACAGAAGGTTGTCGAAGAGTCCAAGCGCGAAAAGGAAGCCGCGCAGAAGTAGCCGGCGGGCGGCTCTCTGACGAAAGACGTGGACAGCAACCGACTGGTGGTCTACTACTCCCGGGGCGGCGTGACACGACAGGTGGCAGAGATGGTTGCCGCCAGGCTGAAGTGCGAGGTCGAAGGCATACAGGACGTGCGCAGCCGCAGAGGGCTCTTCGGTTGGCTGCGTTCGGGACGCGAAGCGGTGCGCCGCGAGTTGCCTGCAATCCGGCCGACTCTGAAGGATCCGGGCGAGTACGAGTTGGTAGTGCTGGGATCGCCAGTCTGGGCCGGTACGGTGGCCAGCCCTCTGAGAACATACATCGCGCAGAATCAAGGCAGGTTCAAGCGCATCGCCGTTTTCGCGACCTGCGGTGGCGTTGATGCCGACCGCGCTCTGCAGGAGATAGCCGAACTGTGCGGACAGCGGCCGCTGGCTACGCGGGCCTTCAGGAACCGCGAGGTCAGGGCCGGGACCTTCGCGTCCACTGTCGAGGAATTCGCCGCGGCAATATAGGCACCGCTTCCGGCGTGCGGGATTGAGCGGCCGGGCGCAAGCCCGGCCGTTCCGTCTCTGATCCCGCAGCCGAAGCACACGTCACAGCATAGTCCCGAGGCTCGAAGCCCGAAGACGGAATCAGGCTCGTATGAGGGAAAGCACGATTCGGACTTCGGGTTTCGTCGTTCAATCGTCATTCAATTTACGGATTTCGGGCTTGGGGCAACTGCGTGTCTTCGCGGCCGTCTGTTTTGGACTTGGGGACAATAGAGGTTTGACTGAAGGGCGGGAGCGGTTAGACTCACATTCGTGGTCCACGTCCTGGGGCGCACCTTTGACGCGATCATGTTCTGGGCTTCGCTCCTGACCGCGTGCTGCGCCATCATTCTCGCCATCCTGGTTCATATCCTGTACAGCCTGCGGCCGGCGACACGCCGGGCGCGTATGAACGCGACGAGTCGCGAAATGATGCGCAGAGACATGGACCGGGTGGCGGAATACCTCGACGGACTGGCCCGGTCCGAGCCGGCGGTAAGAGAACCGTTCGAGCGCGGCCTCGCCGCGATGGAGGCCTTCAACTGGGAACAGGCCGTCGAGCTGTTCTGGGAGGCGATGCTCAGGGCCAGGGGGGCCGAGCTGGTTGCGCTCCTCAACCTGACCGGCGTCTGCCGCTACACGCAGGGCCGCCTGAACGACGCCCGCGCCAACTTCGAGCAGGCGCTGCGTATGGCCGAGCAGTTCCGTGACGAAACGGGCAAGGCTCCGGCATTGGGGAATATCGGCGTGGTCTGGCACGACCTGGGGGAGCTTGAGCGTGCGCTCTTCTACAAGGAGCGGGCTCTGGACAAGGCGCACCGGCTAGGCGACCAGTGGGCCGAGGCCATCTACCTCGCCAACATCGGCAACATCTGGCACGACAAAGGCGACCTCGACAAGGCGCTCGAGTACCACGAACGGGCGTTCCGGCTGTCGCGTGACCTTGGCGACAAATGGGGCGTCGCGAGCGACCTTTCCAGCATCGCCAGCGTGTTCCGCGACAAGGGCGCGTTCGGCCGGGCGCTCAAGTACGACCAGCAGGCCCTCCTGCTGGCGCGCAAGATCGGGCATCGTCTGGGCGTCGTATCGAACCTGAGCAGCATCGCCAACATCTACCGCTACCAGGGAAAGATGAACCAGGCTCTCAAGTACGGCGAAGAAGCACTCGAGATGGCCCGCAGGATCGGCTACCAACTGGGTGTGGCCACCGACCTCGGCAACATCGGCCTGATTCTCGTCCGCAAGCGGAAGTGCGAACAGGCGGCGCCGAAGCTGGCCGAGGCGCTGAGCATCCTGCTGGCGGGCGACGTGGCCAAGGGTCCGCAGCAGCTTGTGGCCGGGCTGGCCCGGTGCGAGAACCGACTCGGCCGCGAGCGGCTGGAAAGTCTGCTCAGGGAGTCCGGCCTGGAAGAGCGCGATATTGCGGAACAGCTCGACCTTATCGACCAGGCGCGCATGCGCAAGCCGGAGCGCAAGCGGCGCCTCTTCGCCCGTCCCGGCTAGCCCCGCGGCGACCCAACTTTCGGACTCCGTAGCTTGACAACCCGGAGACGGGACCGATAATCAGTTGGCCGTCGGATGATGACGGCGGCCACCAGTAGTCTGTACTGGACATGGCGGGTGCGTGTGTGTCCTTGTTCACACTAACCGCACCCGCTCTTCCTTCTCCGATCCGAATCCTGCATTAATAGTCTCTGGCCGTCCGCAGTCCGGACCGGCGAACCCGGGGTGTCAAGCGGCCGTCAGCCGTCTGACGTCTCCGCCACTCGGTCATTGGCCTCAGAGGCCTCTGGCGGACGGTGCGGGCCTCAATCGTCATTCGGATTTCGGGCTTCGGACCTGCCCGGAATTCGTGGGACATAGTAGACAATTCCACTCCCGTCAAGGCCTGGGTGAAACCGACATCCATCGACAGCAGGATATTGCCGCATTCCATCGCTGTCAGGCCGAAGGCCGCAGCCGCTGTCCGGTTCGGTGGCTGTGTCGGGACTCGCGGATGATGTCCGGTCGCGGGAAAATAGGGGCACTTCACGGATTTCTGCTCTGAAGCGTGTCAAGGGCACTTGTTCAGTCTGCTGACACGCCGCCGACAAGCTGGCCGATTGCCGTGTCGCGGCTCAGGCTCGTGAAGACGCCGGCGGACAACGAAAAGAGGCTGGGGTACTACACCTGACCTGGAACCGGCAGGACGCCAAAGGTCGCGGTTGCGTCTGGGGCGTCTACTTCTGCACGCTTGCGGCTGAGAACCAGCGTCTCTGCAAGAAGGTGATTCTGACCGAATAGCTTCGACCTCGGGACACGATCCGAAACGTCGGACGTTTCGGTCTTGTCCCTACTGGGCCGTCGCCAGTCATGGTGGCGGCCTTCTGCTGTATGCTGAGACCTTAGGCTACTCGATAGGGCAGAGGCTACGGTTTTGGCGGTGGAGAGTTGAATACCTTGGTCCGGATCGCCGCAAGCACGTCCGGGTCCTCTATGCAATCAAGGGCGCGCCGCTCGCAACGGACGCGCCTTGGCCCAAGTTCGCGCACGATTCGGGGAACACCGGCTGCGCGGCCGGGCAGTAGGAGGCGCCAGTGAGCACGAACGACAGAGCCATCATTCGGAAGTTGTCAGCGGCGGGCCTGTTGGCCGCAGCGCTCGGACTCGCCGCGGCGGCGGAACTCAGCCTGACTATCTGCCGCGACGTTCTCTATCAGCCGGCACGAGAAGACAGCCTGGTGCAGCCGGCCTCCGCGCTGCTTGGGGTCGGGTTTGGACTGGGCACCATTGCGGCACTTGAGATTCGTGCCGGCTACTCAGGCTACGCCAATCAGGCGCTCGCATTCGATAGTCCTGAGGATGAAAGGCTCAACCTGCAAGGTGCTCGGCTGCAGCTAGTTTCCACGCTCAGAGTGCCGACGCCGCTGCCTTGGGCAGCAGTGCTGGCGGGCATCGGGCGTGCCGGCGACTACTCGCTCCTGCGGCGCGGCCACTGGGGGGGGATTCTACACCAATGACCGCCGCGACGTGGCCACGATGGCGTTTGACCAGTCCTTCCTGCTGGGCGTCGCCTTTGAGCTCTCTCGAAGGCTCGGGGTGAACGTCGAGGCGAGCGGGTCGGATTTGCGGCGTCCTACTCGGTGGAGCGCAACTACAAGTGGTACAAACACTGGAGCGAGCCGGTCGAGTTGTCGCGGGATGACGACCTGGAAGTCGGCTGGCGCACCTCGGCACCTACAGGCATCGGCGTCGGGTTGCGCGTGAAGCTCTAGCCGCGCCGCTACGGGTCGCACTCCGCCTGTTCTTTCAGGTCGCGCCCTTGGTGTCTTTGTGTCTTGGTGGTAGGAGTCCGGGCCGGCTATTCTTTGAGGCCGGAGCGGGCCTGGGACCGGATTATCTGTTTCTGGGCCGCGAAGAAGAGGAGAATCAGCGGGATGACGGCAAGCGCCGGCAGTCCGTGGCCGTCAGACGTCGGAGATAGCTTCTTCCAATCGAGCGATGAGAGAAGGAGACAAGGGCCCGGCTTCGCGAGCTGCGTCGAGTATGTGTTGCAGCCGGACTCCAAGGTCATGCCGCGACATACAACGGCTCCGCTTCGTTCATCACCGATTCCCGGAAGTAGCGGCTGAGGAACCCAGGCGTGTTCAGGTCCACCGGCCGGCCGATGAGAGTGCTCAGTTCCTGCTGCATTATGAAGAAGGCGAGGCCGGGCACGTGGCCGGGCTCGAACTCCACCAACACGTCCACGTCGCTTGTCGGGCTGAAGTCGGGCCGCAGCACCGACCCAAAGAGCGCAAGTCGCCGTATGTGATGCCGACGGCAGAATTGGGAGACTCTCTCCCGGTCAATCGTCAGTCGCGGACTCATGCTCTAGTGTATCGCCTCGCACACCGGCGTCAAGCCGCAGAGGGCGGGGGGCGGCGATTCGGGCTTTCCGCATTCGGATTTCAGTCGTCACTTTTGCTTCGGAATTCGAGCTTGGCGCGGTCTATTCCCTCAGCCCGCTTCGCGCCTGGGACTGGATTATCTGTTTCTGGGCCGCGAAGAAGAGGAGAATCAGCGGGATGACGGCGAGAGTGGTCGCGGCCATGAGAAGCGTGTAGTTGGTGGTCTGCTCCCGTGAGAAGTAGGCAAGCCCGACCTGCAGGGGTCTGATCTTGTCCGAGTTCGTGACAATCAGGGGCCAGAAGAAGGAGTTCCACGATGCGATGACGTTGAAGACCACTATCGTAACGAGCGGAGTTTTGCAGAGGGGAAGCACGACCTTGCGCAAGGTGGTCCAGTCCGAGCAGCCGTCGATACGGGCGGCATCGAAGAGGTCCTGCGGGAGCTGGCGGATGTGCTGCCTGAGCAGGAAGATCGCGAAGATGTTGACGGTCCAGGGCACTATCATGGCCGCGTAGGTGTCGATCCAGCCGAGCTTGTAGAGGACAATGTAGGATGGCACAAGATAGACCGGCAGGGGAATCATCATTAAGGCGAGGAAGACCATGAAGAGGATCTCGCGGCCGGGGAAGCGGAACCGGGCAAAGGCGTAGGCGGCCATGATGCCGGTTACCAGCACTCCGAACAAGCCGAGCGCAGTCACGAGCACCGTATTCGCGAAGTAGCGCCAGAGCGGAATCTGCCTGAATACCTCGCTGTAGTTCGAGAACTGCATCGAACCCGGCCACCAGGTAGGCGGGAACTTGAGCGCTTCGAGCGGGGTCTTGAGCGAGGTCGAGAGCATCCAGAAGAAGGGAAGGACCATGGCCAGGCCGCCCAGGACGAGCAGCAGATGGATAGGGAGGTTGCGCAGCCGCGGTCGGGCGGAGTGACCAGTTCCCAGTGACCAGTTTCCAGTTTCCGGACCGGCTGGTTGCTTCATGAATGCGTGTCCAACGGACAAAGGACTAGGGACAAAGCAAGGGCGAAAGACAGAGTCCAGACTGGTAGCTGGAACCTGGTCACTGGTACCTTGCCTCTATCCGTACTGCACTCGTCTTTCGAGGAACACGCGCTGGAGGATGGTGAGGGCGAGAATGATGAGGAAGGCAAAGAAGGCGATGGCGGCGCCGTACCCGAGACGCCAGAGTTCGAACGAGGTCTCGTAAAAGTAGTACATCACAACCTTGGTCGTGGAGAGCGGGCCGCCGGCCGGCGGGCCGGTCATTATCCAGACCTGGGCAAAGGTCTCGAACGCGCTGATGCAGGAGAGGATGAGAACGTAGTACGTCGTCGGCGAGATGAGCGGCCAGGTGATGTGGCCGAACATCGCGCCTCGCCCTGCGCCGTCGATGCGCGCCGCTTCGTAATAGGACTTGTCGATGTTTTGCAGCCCGGCGAGGAAGATGACAACGTTGTAGCCGATGCCCTTCCAGATGCCCATCATCACGAGCGAGAGGAGTGCGACGGACGGGCCGCGTAGTGCCGCGGGCAGTTGCACCGACGAGCCGGCGATGAGCTGGAACAGGCCGCGCGGGTCCTGAAGCCAGCGGATGCCGGAGATGTGAAACAAGGAGAGGATATAGTTCAAGAGGCCGCGGTCGGGCTGGAGTATCCAGCGCCAGACGACGGATACCGCTACTATCGAGGTAACCACCGGCAGGTAGTAGATGGTGCGATACGCGCCGAGCCCGCGGATCTTCTGGTTGAGCAGGATGGCAATGAAGAGCGAGATGAAGAGGATGAGTGGAACTTCGAACAGGACGTACCAGCCGGTGTTCAGGAGCGATTGCCAGAAGACCGGGTCGCGCAGGACTGCGGCGTAGTTGCCGAGTCCCACAAAGGCGCGGGCGCCGGCCATGCCCCAGTCGTACAGGCTCATCCGGACCGAGAGGCCGATGGGCAGGACCCGGAAGGCGAGCAGGATGACCAGGGCCGGAATCACCCAGGCAAAGCCAGAGAGCGCTTCTCGGGTGCGGCGGGTCATGAGGATTTCACCACAGAGACACAAAGACACGAAGGGGACTCGGAGGATCGGTAGGTCATAGTTGCGTCAGGGCGAGTATAGCAGTAGTGAACAAGTGGTCAAGAGGTCGAGTGGTCAAGTGTAAAAGTGAGGCCTCGGGAAAATGGGGACAGTCCCCCGGAGCGCGAGGACGCGCGGTACAGTCCCCATTTTCCCCGGTGCTTGCGCTTGCGCTTGGGCTTCGTAGAATCTGCAGGTGAAACGCGGAGTCGCGGTGATGCCCCTGCACTGGGGCAAGGCACCGGCATGGCTGTTCCAGCGGATGGTGAAGCTGTGCCGGGCCGTGACCGAGATCGTGGTCACCGATTACGGGCCGGACGAGCTGCTGCGCCGTTTCTCCGACCCGGTCTGGTTCCAGAGCTTCGGCTGTGTGCTCGGGTTCGACTGGCATTCTTCGGGAGTGACCACGACCGTATGCGGGGCGTTGAAGGAAGCAGTGAAAGGGCAGGAGACAAACCTTGGCCTCTACGTCTGCGGTGGCAAGGGCGGGGCTTCGCGCAAGACACCGGGGGAAATCGAGGGATTCTCCGAGCAGTTCGGCCTCGATGCGGACCGGCTGGTAAAGGCGAGCCGGCTAAGCGCGAAGGTAGATTCCGCCGCGCTGCAGGACGGGTTTCAGATATACCAGCATGTCTTCGTCGGCACGACCGAAGGACGCTGGGCAGTAGTCCAGCAGGGCATGAATACCGATACCCGGTGGGCCAGGCGCTACCATTGGCTGTCCGAGGGGCTGCAGGATTTCGTGGTCGAGCCGCACGAGGGCATAGCCTGCGACCACAAGGGCGAGCCGCTGAACATGGTTGCGGCGGAGGCTGACACTGCGCGGCAGGCAGTGGTCGCGATTTCGCAGCGACCGCCGGACGTGACGGTGAAGGAATTTGAGAAGATACGGTGTGCCACGGTCGGCGGTGCCGAAACGGCCGAAGACGGGTACAGCCCCCGTTTTCGGGCGCTGGCCATGCCGGAGCGTCACCCGGTCGGACTTGCAGACATGAGCTCCAAGTACCTGCAGAAGGCGCTCGTGGGCACCTATGAGAAGCCACCTGGTGACTTCTCGGCGCTGCTCTTGCAGCCCGGAGTCGGGCCGAAGACGATCCGCGCGCTGGCTCTTATCGCCGAGGTAGCGCATGGCGCTCCGCTGAGCTTCCGCGACCCGGTTACCTATTCCTTCGCGGTGGGCGGCAAGGATGGCTGGCCATATCCGGTGGACCGGAACGCCTACGACCGTTCGGTCACGTTTCTTGAGAAGGGGATCCGGGAGGCGAAGCTCGGCAACAAGGAGAAGCTGGACGCGCTAAGGCGGCTGGATTCGTGGTCGCGGACAGTCGGCGCACGGAACGAAGCCAGAAGCGAGAGGCCAGAAGCTATAGCGCAGAGCATCTCCTCACCTCGACCCTCTCCTCGTAGAGGAGAGGGAGAGCAAAGCGAGGGTGAGGGTGCGGTGAGCGGAGAGCGGTAGGCGGACAGCGTGTTGCGGCGCAGGTTCCCGAAGGCGTTCATCGAGCGGTACTCGCAGTTCATACCGGATTTTGATGCGTTCCTCGATGCCATGCAGCGCCCGTTGCGCAGAACCTTCAGGGTGAATACTCACAAGGCGACTCGCGACAAGGTGCTTGAACTGATGTCCGACCTCAAGCCGGAGCCGCTGCCATGGTTCGAGTTGGGGTTCAGCATGCCGGAAAATGGGGACAGTCCCTCGGAGCGCGAGGACGCGCGGTACGGTCCCCATTTTCCGAACCTGGGCAAGCGGATCGAGCACTTCGTTGGACTCATCTACGTGCAGGAGGCAGCGTCGATGGTGCCGCCGCTGTTGCTGCAGCCGCAGCCGGGCGAGCGGGTGCTGGACATTGCCGCGGCGCCCGGGTCCAAGACTACAGAGATGTCGGCGATGATGCAAAACACCGGCCTCGTCATCTCCAACGATCCTTCCCCGACCAGGGTACGAGGTCTCATTGGCAACGTGGACCGTGCCGGGTGCCTGAACGTGGCCGTGTGCCGGATGGACGGTGCCGCACTCGGCCGGGCCGTCGCCGGAACGTGCGACCGAGTGCTGGTAGACGCACCCTGCTCTTCAGAAGGGACCATCCGCAAGTCGGCGCAGGCTTTGGACCGCTGGTCGGTGGCGACGATTGCGCGTTTCCCGTCGATCCAGAAGCGTCTGATAGCTGCCGGCTACCTGGCACTCAAACCCGGCGGTTCGATGGTGTATTCGACGTGCACCGTTGCGCCTGAGGAGAATGAATCGGTAGTTACACACCTGCTGGAACGGTATCCTGAGGCCGAGGTAGGGACCGCGGAGATACCAGGTCTGAAGATGCGCCCCGGTCTGAGCGAGTGGGGACGCGAGTCGTTTCCCGAAGCGGTCGGACGGTGTCGGAGAATCCTGCCGCAGGATAATGACACCGAGCCGTTCTTCCTTGCCCTGATACGGAAGCCCGTCGGCAACTCCGAACTCCGAAGTTCAGACCTGCAATGAACCGGCGCATTCGGGAGTTGAGCGCGAGATTCGGCATGCCGACGGACGTCCTCGGGAGGCTCGAAGCGCTTGAGGAACAGGAGACAGTCTTTGTCGGCACGCCCGAGGTCATGAGCTTCGACGCGGTCCGGCCGATGCGCCGCGGTATCAGGTTCGCAAGAATCTATCCCTACTCACTTAAGCCGACTACGTTCGGCATGCAGGTGCTCGGAGGACAGGCTACCCGCAACCTGGTTGAGCTCACCGACGAGCAGGCCAAGCTGCTGATAAACGGCGGAAGCTTGAACGTCAAGGCAGACGTCGACAATGGGTTCGTGCTGCTCAAATGGCAGGGCCTTGTTGTCGGGGTCGGTTTTTACAAGCGGCCGGTGCTCAAGTCCCAGATTCCGCGGTTCCGTTCGGTCGAGTAGCGGCAGCCTGGTCCAGCCACCCCTCTTGGCGTAGGGCGTCGTAAAGCACTATTCCGAGGGCGCTTGCGACGTTTATTGAGTTCTTGTATCCGAATACCGGTATCTCGACGACCGCATCGCACATCTCCAGCGCCGCCTCGGAGACCCCGAGCGCCTCGTTGCCCAGCACCAGCGCGACCGGGAAGTGGTAGTTGAACCGATGATACCGCGTTGCGCCGCGCACCGTCTCGACCGCCACGACTTCGACCCCGCTCCATCTGAGGTCAGCCAGCGCATCGGTAGTGCTGTCAAACCTGCGCCACGGCACTGAGTCGGTCGTGCCCAGGGATGTCTGTTCGAGCTTGTGATGCGGCGGGAAGGCCGTGTATCCGCACGGGATAACC
This sequence comes from Caldifarciminota bacterium, assembly GCA_016935295.1. Taxonomy (GTDB): domain Bacteria; phylum Hydrothermota; class Tepidihabitantia; order Tepidihabitantales; family Tepidihabitantaceae; genus UBA2258. Next base: position 10,835 of record JAFGRF010000194.1, read on the forward strand.
TCGGCGGCGCGGGCTGCGTCCGCGAGCCGGAATATCGAGCCGACGTTGAAGGCGCTGCGCAGGTTGTCGAGCACGATGTGAATCGGCCGGCGCGGCAGCCTGGCGAATTCCTCGGGAGGAAGCTCGGAATCGCGCGTCCTGACGTCGAAGAAAGTCTCGATGCCGTCGGGTGCGGGTTTGCCTTTGAGCGAGCGGCCGCGATGTCGGGGCGGGCCCTGGGTCCGGGGTCGCCTCATTCGAGGCCGGACGACTTGCGAATGGTCTTCTGCTGGGCAGGGGACAGGCCGGCGTGGGAGCCGAGGTTCAGTACGATCTGGGCCGCCTTGTCAGCTAGTTCGATGAGGTCAAGTGCTGCCACGGCCGTGGGGCCGACCGCGACGATTCCGTGCATGGGCCAGATGACGGCCGAGGTGTGCTCGATTGCGTAGGCGGTTGCTCGTCCAAGAGCCATGGAGCCTGGCGGCAGGAACCGGATCGCTGTCAGGCGGTCCTTGAGCAGCAGGGGTCCTTCGGTGTGCGCGCCGAGCAGCCGACTGACGAGCTGCTTCGGGTTCGGCAGCAGGTGCGTGAGGGTGATGAGCGCGGTCGGGTGGGTGTGGACGACGACCCGGTCGTGGTGACGCAGCCTGGCGAGTGCGTCGTGGACCGCGACGTGGGTAGGGAGCTCGCTCGACGGTTTGGCTCCCTTGGGTACGACGGAATACGACCTGTCGCCCGCGCCGAACCGGAGCACGCACAACCCGGCGGCCGGGCTGTGTGCGAGGTCGCGCATCCTGACGTTGGCTCGTTTGACCAGCAGCGTGTTCACTGCCGGCCAGGCGCCGAGCCTGACCGAGATGTTGCCTGCGTTTCCTTCTGCCCAGCCGCGTTGAGCGAATTGGGATGCCACGATTGCGATGTCGTCAGCATGCGGTCGGACCGCCTTTTCCAGTTCGCCTGCAGATGACCTGGCACTCATGCAACATGATATTGCCGCCGGTGAGGGTCACTGTCAAGTCGGCCATCGCGTCGGGCGCAGTTGACTTCAGACTCATGTTTGCTAGAACTATCCCGCCAATGACGATTGCGAGCGCGCGGCTCTGCGCCGGGTTCCTGGTCTGCTTTGCCCTGCTCGGGTGCGGCAGCCGGCCCTCGCCGGCTGCGCCGGCGGCCGGGCACGATCCAGCGGCACCGGCGACCGGGCAGGAACTGCCCTCCCCGGCCGCGAGGACTGATGCCGAGACGGTCCGCTCCGTGGTTCCTGTCGATTCTCCTCCGGCCGTACCCGCAGGCGATTCCGTACCCGCGATCATCAGCAAGACGTTCCCGACCGCAGGTTCTGTCCGGAGAGCGTCCAAACCGTTTCCACACCGCGTCGTCCAGGACAGCGCCGGTGAAGTCCTTGGCTATGAGGCCTTTTCGGACAGCGCCGGAGTGACTGCGCGGGGCTATGGCGGGATGGTGCCCTTGCAGGTGTTCTTCGACTCGCGGGGCAGGCCTCTGCGCATCTACCTTCTGGACAACTGCGAGACGCCCGCGTACATGGACCTGGTGCTGCGTTCCGGACTCCTCGACACCCTGCTCGTGTGCGACCCGGTTGAGCCGGAGAGCGTGGATGCGGTGACGCTTGCCACAACCAGCTCGCATGCCATTATCTACGGCGCAGCCGGACTCGCATCGCGGGTCGCGACCGAGGTCGCAACCAAGCCTGGCAGCCAGGTTCGTTGACTCGTCTCAGCTCAGCGGATAGAATCTACTCCTGCCTGGACCCTTGTACTCAAACCAGACGCTCGTCCTGATCAAGCCTGACGCGGTCAGCAGGCACTGCATCGGCGAGATACTCGGCCGGCTGGAAGCTGCCGGTTTCGCGGTCACCGGCCTCGTGATGAGGCGGTTGAGCCGTGAGCAGGCCGGGGAGTTCTATGCGATCCACCGTGACAAAGAGTTCTTCCCCGGGCTGGTTGAGTTCATGACCTCCGGCCCGCTGGTTGCGGTACGGCTCACTGGCGAGGATGCCTGCCGCCGGGTCCGGGAGTTCGTCGGCTCGACCGATCCGGCCAAGGCCGCTCCGGGCACGATAAGAGCCGATTTCGGTACGTCGGTCCGAACCAATGCAGTTCATGCATCCAATCCCGAAGAGGACGTCCGCCGGGAACTGGAGTTCTTTTTTCCCGAGGCGGGCGATACCAGGAGGTAAAGTGAGGAAAGCACTGTTGTGCTTTGTGATTCCCCTGCTGGCATTTGCCGGCACCATCAACCAGACGTTCACCTTTTCGCCCGATGAGGTGAGTTTCACCCGGGTAGACGGGTACGACCTCGCGAGTCTGCGAGGCTACGTCTCGACGTCGGCCCCGGGCGACCCGATCATCCCGCAGGCGATCTTCACGTTCGTGGTCCCTCCGAACGCAACCGTCACGAAGGTCGAAGTCGTCGGTTCGGAGCATACCGAACTGCCCGGCACCTATAACCTGTATCCGGCACAGACCCCGCGGCCGCTGAGCTCCAGGTCGGAACCTGCGTTCGTGAAGCCGAACCCGGCTGTGTACGGATCGAGCGCCCCGTATCCGGGCAGGCTGGACGACTTTGGCTATACCGGGACCAAGACCGGGTACCGGCTGTGCGGAGTGAACGTGTACCCGCTCCAGTACGTACCCTCGTCCGGCAAGGTCACGCTGTACACTTCACTTTCCCTGCGGGTGACATACAAGGAGAACTCGTTCTCGGCCACACCGCTCAGCCGGGTCCAGCGCGACGTTGCCGGACAGGAACTGCGCGGCTTTGTAGCCAACCCGTCCGACGTCACGAAGTGCGAGCCGCCGCTGCGCCGGAGTCTGACGACCGACGCGGAGTACGTCATCATCACCGGCGACAGCTACGTCTCGACCCTCGAGCCGCTGGCCGACTGGCTTTCATACAAGGGCTTCGTCACCGTATTCAAGACCGTTTCCTGGATTACGAGCAACTACTCGGGCTACGACACACAGGAGAAGATCCGTAACTTCATCATCGACTACTACACGAACCACGGGACGATGTGGGTGCTTCTGGCCGGCGCCAATTCGGTGATCCCGGCGCGGCGCGGACGTTCGGTCTGCAGCAGCGAGACCGGTAACATCCCGGCCGACCTCTACTACTCGGACCTGCAGTGGTCGTGGGACGGTGACCAGGACCACGTCTACGGCGAGGCCGGGGATGACACGGTCGACTTCTATGCGGACGTCTACGTGGGCCGCGCCCCGATCAACAGCGCTGCGACCGCTCAAACCCTGGTAGACAAGGTCTTCGGGTACGAGAAGGCGCCGGACACCGCCTATATCAGGAAAGCCTACCTGCCGTGGGTGACGCTCTGGACCGGATACACCGGGCAGGTGGTCAACGACAGCATCGCGGCCATCACGCCGGACGGATGGACCGATACCGAGGTCAACTCGCCCACGACCAATGCATTCCGGAACGCCATCAACTCCGGATACGGCGTCTGCCACGCGGCCGCGCACGGCGACGACTACGGTTTCTACACCGCCGGCGGCTCGCCGATCTACACGACGACTCAGGCAGCGGCGCAGACCAACGGCATGGACAAGCTCGTCATCATGAACTCGATGGCCTGCATCTCCGGTAACTTCGAGAACCAGGGCTGCCTCTCGGTGACGCTCCAGAACAACGCCAGCGGCGGGTCGGTGGCCAACATGATGAACTCGCGCCTCGGATGGGGCACGCCGCCCTCGATGGGGCCGTCCGAGAAACTCTGCGTCAGTTTCTACGACTTCTTCATCCAGAAGGACTCGTGGCTGCTGGGCGTGGCTCACGCCCGGGGCAAAGACGTCTATGCCAACCTGCCGCAGACCCAGCAGGTCTGGCGCTGGTGCTTCTACGACTACAACCTGCTCGGTGATCCGGCCATGGGCGTGTGGAGCGACGTACCGGTTGCGCTTGCCGTCACGGTCCCGGACTCGGCTCCGACCGGGGCTTCGGTTCTCCATGTCAACGTCACCAGCGACAGCAACCCGGTGGACGGGGCGTGGGTCGGTCTGTACAAGCCCGGCGAGGTCTGCACCCGGGCCCGTACCAATTCCTCGGGCGACGTGGACGTCCTGATTGCGCCTGCTACTGCCGGCTGGCTCTACGTGACCGCGTACGCTCAAGACAAGCTGCCCGTGACCGACTCGGTCAGCATCTACACCGCGCCGCCGGCTCCCTACCTGTACGTGCAGGGCACCTATGTCGATGACGGCGGCAACCACCAGCTCGATCCCGGCGAGACCGTCGACCTCTACGTTGCGCTCAAGAACTTCGGCAATGCCACGGCGACCGGCGTGGCGGCCACATTGAGTGATACCTCCACTTTCATCACACTGACGGATTCAACTGCGTCCTACGGCACCATCGCGGCCGGCGATACCTCCAGCGGTGACCGCTACCAACTGACCGCGGCCGGCAACGCGCCTCCGGGTTCGAAGATCGAGTTCACCTGCCACGTGACCAGCAACCAGGGTTCCTGGGACCCGACCTTCACGCTGTACGTCGGCATACCGCCGACCCCGGGCGCGGTCGTGATGACGCACGACACCGGCTACTGCAAGCTCTCGGTTACGGCGCTCGGTTCTATCGGCTATGACGCCCCGCCCTCGTTCTTCGGAGGAGCCGGGTTCTCGTATCCGAAGTCGTCGGCCTCGAAGCTGTTCTTCTCGAGTCTGGTCCTGGGCAACAGCACCTCATATGTTGTCGACCGTTTCTACGGCAATCCGGCCTCGAGCTACAACACCGACTTCAAGCTCAAGGACAGCCTCCGAATCGTCTATCCGCCGGGGTCCGGCGACGAGCGGTTCCGGTGCATCTTCACTGACTCCGCCCATGCGGCGCCCAAATCCATCACGGTAGTCCAGAACTCATACGCGTGTACGGACTCCGGCTACGATGACTTCGTCGCGCTCGTCTACGATATCCAGAACAGCGGGGCAAGCGCCATTGAGAGTCTGTATGCGGCTGTGTTTGCCGACTTCGACGTCGGGACCGATACGGTTGACCAGGCCGCGGCCGACACAGTACGCAGGACGATGAGCATGCGCCAGGCCAGCAACGCCAACCCGACGGTCGGGGTGAAGATACTCGCGCCGTCGTCGTTCAGCAACCTGTCCGCGATCGACCACAACATCTACGTCTACCCGACCGACACGGCCATGACCGACAACATGAAGTACCGTTTCCTGAACGGAACCATCGTCCAGCGCAACTCGAATCACAACTACGACTGGTCAATCTGCACCGCGGTCGGGCCCTTTGACCTGCCGGCAGGGCAGACCTACCGGTGCGCGTTCGCCTTTGTCGGCGGGACATCGGCCGCCAGCTTCGCCGAGAACGCGGACTCGGCCCAGTCCTGGTACGACAACCTGCTGGGTGTCAGCGAGCCGGAGGCCGTTACCGCGGCCAGGAACCCGGCCCCCATCACTTGCGTGCCCAACCCGTTCTTGCGCTCAGTTCAGATTCAATACAGCGTGCCGGTTGCCGGCCGGGTCCGGGCCGAGGTCTTCGACGTATCGGGGCGGGCGGTTGCATTGCTGGCTGACGGCAAAGCCACGGCCGGCAGGGTGGAAACCGTCTGGAAGCCGGCCGGGCTTGCCAACGGCGTGTATCTCCTCAAGGTCGTTCTGCCCAACGGTACCGTTTCCAAGAAGCTCATGCTGCTCCGGTAGGCACTGCAGAGCCGGAAGCGAGAAATGAGGGCGGGGACCGTCATGGTCCCCGCTCTGGTGTCATGGGACTGGCTAGCTGACCTGCTCCACCTGCCAGTCTTCGCCGAGCCAGACGAGGTCAACCTGTACGTTCAGTTCCCAGGACGAGACCAAGGCCGCGGCGGCGCGGAGCTGGCCGAGCTGGGTCTGTTTGTCAGCCGGGTTGCCGGCGCAGTCGGCATGAGCCACGATTGCCACGTGGCAGGAGCCATGTCTTCCGACGGAGATGTCCAGACGGCGTCGAATGGACGCGAGCGCATCGGCGTCTGTTCCTTCGGCGAGAATTCGAACCGGGCCCGGCTCGGTGATGCTGTCCACATAGTCGGCTCCATATTCGCGCCTGGCCCACTCGATGACCGGCAACTGGGTCCG
>JAFGRF010000195.1 GCA_016935295.1 Caldifarciminota bacterium
ACCGCCCGCGCCAGAGCCGAATTGCGGCACGGGGCACTCCAGAGGTTTCGGGAACTGCAGTTTCCACCCCCCTTGACCCTTGTCGTTCCTTACCTGCCCTCGGCCAAAGCCGAGCCATCGGAAGATAGAAACCAGGCCGCCCGAGTCGGGTATCCGCCTGCGCCGGCTCATACTTAGCCAAGCATCAAGCCCGGCCGCGCTCCTCTCGCGGGCTTCGCGGTCCATAGTGCCCACCTGGATGCCACAGACATCCCTGCCGTCTCGCAGCGCACCAACAAGACCACGGTAGTCGGGAGGTCTCTGGCCAAGGAACTCTAGTATCTTCCTGTGGACGCCGGACCCGCCTCCGAAGAGAAATTCAAAATGCGAACGCTCGGTTGCTTCGCGCGGTGGAAGAGCCCTGCCATCCGTCAAGCGATCAATGTAGTCGTCGGCAAGGAAGATGTCGCCGTGCTCGACTATCTCCTCCACCCGCTGATAGTCCTCATCGCTTGCCTTCTCGCGCACCGCAACAAGCCGTTTCCGCACGCGAGCCTTCTCTCGGGTGCTTCCTTCGGCGATAGTCTTCTCGATACCGAGAATGGTCCTCTCGTGCTCGTCAAAGCGCTCTTCACCAGGAGTACCGCCCTGATGTAGTTCCTCCTCGACACACTCGAGTCGGTTTGACTCCCTTTCGAACTGCCCTTGGTCCACTCGCCCTTTTGCGAATGCGTCCCCCAAGTCTAGGCGGGCGCTATCAGCACGCCGTGAGAGTTTTGCTATCCACTCGGCAACCGATTCGCTTCGGCGAACACGCAGCTCATCCAGCTGTGCAGGATCTGAACCACCGCGCGCCAGCGCATCCACAATGGCCTGTGTTGCCCTGTGGTCGCCGGATTTCAGCCGCAACCCAAATGCTCGAAGCAGATCCGGTAGGCCCCGTCCGATGGCCTCGACGATGGTCCGCAGTTCGTTCCTGGGAGGCTCGACCCCGACAGCCACCGCTTGGTTTTCCTCGGCGGTACGGGGCCATGGCTGCCATCCCTCGACGCGCCACAGGCCCTCGTTGAGAAGATCGGCAGGCGCTGCCGATGGCCTCGCGAGCTCGGCCTCACCACTCAACACCATGCGGAGCGAATCGATCTCTTCCTGTAACAGCCAAGCACCGATGCCAACGGGACCGATGTCGAAGTCGGCGTGACCGAGTTCGCCTTCGAGTTCACTCTTAGCGGCGTCGGCAAGGCGACTGACTGACGCCCTCATCGTCTCAAACGGCGCCCTCCAGTAGTCTGCGCCCTTGCCCGGACGCGCCTGCGCAAGCTTAATCCAGCCCAAGGCCAGCCGTAAGGCATCGAACACGTGACTCTCAAGCTGCGTGCGGGGCGCACCCACCAGAGAATGCCTTGCGCCGTGCTCCTTCCTCGACCTGTCAATCTCATCGTTGACTAGCTTCCATCCGACCCTGCCGAGCTTGTCGGAACAACTCTTCAGGTAGGATGGGTCATCTCGACCAATGCACTCCAGAATCTGCGCCACTAGGCCACCGTCCTGCAGCCAGTCCAGCCACATCTTCGTTGCGGGCGCGTACCTTGTCCTGAACTGCTTGGCGTCCTCCCTCCACTTGGCCGCGCTCTGCTTGTACTGCTCACACTTAATCTTCCACTCGTCAAGCGTCAGCGCGGCATTGATGAACTCCGGGCCGGGAGTCAGGTTCAGCCTGGAAAACTCGATGACCTTCTGTACCAACTCGTGTACCGAAGGCCAGTCGTTATGGTGCACAACACTGAGTACGGCCAAGGCGTTGGTCGTCGGAGCCAGCGCCGCCGGGCGCAAGGCCCCGGCCGTAAGCAGCAGGCGGAGCGCGCGGTTCCACCCAGAGCGTTGGTCTCGGAAGAGGTCCGCGGCCCGAGAACTGCTGAACAACTCCCTCAGGACGTTCTGAACCTCGTAGTTGTCCGAGGTTGCGTACGGGGTCAAGGCTAGGGCCTTGAATGCCCAAGCTGGGCATTCCGGGACTTCCTGCCCGGCCATCAACTCGGACAGCAAGGCAATCCGCCAAGCGATTCCCCGCTCTCCCTCGCGCGCGAGCTTCCAAATCAGCTCACAGATTTCGGCTCCGCGCTCTGGCTCATTGTCTCCCCTGTCCAACAGCGACTCTGCCACGTTGAGCGAGGAACCTGTTCCCCACAGCGGAGCTGCCTCGGTCGTTTCTTCGCTCGGTTGCTCGCCTGCCTCCTGCTCGGATTCCAGTTCTGCGACGTCCTTGGCGACCGTGGCCGTCATACCCTCCGAAGCCTCACCTCCCCCACCCACCTGGGATATCTCATCGAGCGGAGGCCCCGGCGGCGCGAGGGTAGCCGGTGTCTCTTCGGGTTGAGCGGCAACGCCTGACGAGACGACCGACACCGACGGACCCGCACTGACCTCGGGGATTACGATCCAAGCGCGGTCGCCGAACTCAACTAGCTCGGCAGTGAAGGGGTATCCCCTTCTTCTGAGCTGTTCCTGGACCGACTCCAGTTCCTCGCCCTCAAGGTCAAAGGCCCACTCCAGCCATCCCTTCGCACCTCCCGGTCCCGAGTCTATCCACTGTCGGTCGCCAGACCGTAAGGAGTCCTGAAGCTCACCAGCCGCATCGTCTCTCAACTTCTCCAGCCGCTTGCGCTCATTGGAGGACCGATGTGACACCTTCAGGTTTACCACTCGGTCTGCAAGAAAGGGGACTATCCGAATGCGGCCCGGCGACGAACTCCTCCGGGCTATCGCCTGCGCGACGCGGTCAATCTCCTGCCGCAACTCCTTCGGTGTCTTCCACTCTTGCGGCTGAAGGTCCACCTCCGCCCGGTAGGCATCAAGGAACCGGCTCAGCATCGCGGAGGATGCCGAGGCGCTTTCGACGGCGGAAACTACCTCCGCAGGATCAACATCCCGACCGAGCTCGACATCCCTTGCCCAGCTCTCCAGCTTCTGAGCTTCGGCGGACAGCGTGCGCTGGAATGCGGTCAGCGCGCTTCGGACGCCATCCTCGGTAGGTTCGAGGTCCCAGAAGCACTTAAAGAAGGCTCCTGCCAGCTGCGCGAGAGGTCTGTCGGCCAGCTCGTCGTTCACGTACTCGTCGATATCGGACTCGGCTTTGCTACGGTCGAATGATCCGGGCACTGCGAGCCGCAGACGGTCCACCTCATCAGAGTCTTCAAGGAACTTCTCCAGCGCGAACTCGGTCAAGTCGCCGGCCTGCTCGGAGAACAAGGCATCATCCAAGCGCTTTCCGTATCCAGCTTCTCTCTGCTGGACCTTGTGGAGCGGATACCCCCTATGCAATTTTGCGAAGCGGATCCAGTCAGCGAATGATCTGGGGTACTTGCTGTGGAGGAGACCCACAAGCCGGGTCTTCTGGGGTTCGCTCAGCGCGTTGTAAGCACTCTGTAGTTCCTCCCAGGCCTGCTTGGAATATGGTTCACTGCTCATTACTACTCCCTAAATCCAGTTGCGGCTTGCCCGGCTCACGCGTAATGGTCGGACTATCACGACCAAGGCCATCGATCATCGTCAATACCCCCCAAGCGCGTACCAAGGAGGCGTATATCGGGCGGCTACTTCCCGCAGCCTGAAAGAACGAGGATGCGGCACACAAGGCTTGGTCAAATCGACCGCGCGTAGGCCGTATGGGGTCGGCGGACTCAAAAACGCTGGCACGCAGGTGATCCCCACTAGTCCGCAGAATAGGCTGTCCATCAACGGATGTCAAACAGCTTTCCGGCTCACTCGGCGGCTTCTCGGCCAAGGTTCCCTCTATAGCCTAGTACTGCGACGGGCGTGCCGCCATGGACTCCCGGTCAGCAACAGGCCCCTGTACCGCATTTGTCCCCCAAAAAGAGTGTGCTGAGAGGACGGCACAAGATGCCGGGCTAACATAAACGCTTCACTGCGGCACGAGGGTCACTAGTCGCGCGGAATCAAGACCAGCATACTCAGAACCGAACACCCTCTTGCCGCTGCGCCCGCCATCTCTCAACGACGTCACACACTGTGTGGGGCAGGCTTGAGTAGTCGCTGTAGGGCACGGTTGCCTCGCAAGCCTCGCCCCAAGTGATGCAACCCAAGAAGTGCCTCATTAGTTCTTCTCTCTCGGATTTCTTGAGGTGCGGAAGACTCGCTTCGACGCTCTGGAGCACAATCTCCTCCTCTTCCTTCGCCGCTTGTTCAACGACGAGTATGAAGGCGAAGGCCTTGCCCCACCGCTCGGCATACTGCTCGACGGCCTCGATGTTGCGCACCACTTGGTTCCGATCTGGAAGCCAGTATACGCGGGCCGACTGCCTTTCCGTTCGCTTTCCCTCGAAGGCAATGACCGCCTTCTGCGTCTCCAGCAGGCAGTCTACCTCGGTGAACCCCTCAAAGGCCCACCATTTCTTCTCCGAGGACTCGACGCCACCTTCCCGGAGTGCATCAAGTGCCGTTCGCCGAGCCGCATCCTGCGCTTCAGGACCACGTCGGCCGAAGAGCTCCTCTCTCAGGGGAACGCTCTTGCTTGACGGGTCAGGAGGCCAATCGTCTGGAATCACAATGTGCCCCGGGTCCTCCAGCAGCCACCTAAGAAGCCGCTCGGGCGGGGCGAGCGAGAACTCAAAGCAGTTCTCGTGCCGAATGGAAACCCCGAAGTGGAACTTCACTTCTTGATCCACCCAAGTGCCGTACTCCGGCAGCCACACGGATCGGTCGTCGGCGTCACCGACAAGCAACGGGGCAAGATCCTGATTCAGAGTGGCTTCACCCAGTAGCTCTGGAATCCAAATCCTGCCAGTCGGGTCGTGAGCCAGGAGGTTCTGGAAGAAGGGTCGTACCCGCGTCAGCGAGCTGTTGTGGATGCCGATTGGTTTCACTCTATGCACCTGGTCCTCCTTTGGCGAGGCATTCCGGCACAGGCCCCGAGAATTTTACCGACTGCTGCGCAGCACTCAAGGTCACCGCATCGCCCGAGCGTGTCCTCCCCACAGCATCCTGAACTCGCGCATCGCGACCCGTGCGGTCGCCGCCTCGACCCTGTCGATGAACGCCTGCTCGGCCTGTCCCTCCGGTGAGAATCGGCGTTCGTAGTCCTGCCTTCGCCTGAGCACCCGGCAGATGGCCGTATGGCTGACATAGTTGCCGCCCTCCCTGAGCAGGAGGTTGCTGAGTTCCCGGCTGCCCAGTTCTGGGTGCCGGCCGGCCAGCTCCAGGACCAGCTCGACGTCCCGGCGATCCAGCCGCTCGCGCCTGACCAGGGGTACGTTCCGGCGCGGGAACTGCGCGAGCATCCGGATATACGCCCGGTAGTAGCAACCATAGTCCCACCCGACAGCCTCGCGGAGATAGGGCCGGCAGCCGGACGCCGACTCGTCGAACACGCTCAGGAGGTATTCCGCGCGCTTAGGGTCCGGCCGTCGGCGCCAGCTGCGGACCAGGCCGCGGAGTTCCCGCTCGCACGGGTCGAGCAGCCGGTCGAAGAACTCTGGCGCCAGCTTGTGCCGGAACCGGGCCGCCCTTCTGCGCAGCGCAGCGACTCCCCATTCCGCGCAGTCACCGCTATCCGCGTGGTACTGCACCGCGTCGATGAAGCACCCCCACTCGACCTGGCGCAGGACGATGTACCTCAGGTGTGCCGGAGAGATGCCGAACAGCCGGCACACCCTCTTCTTGGCCCTGCTGGCGAAGGGCCTGGACCGGTCGGCGACATTGCCGCCCCACAGCGTCTCGTAGGCGCGGAAACGCAGCCCAACCTGCTCCGGCCAGCAGCTAGGCAGGTAGTCGCAGAACGGGTTGCGCTGCGGCCGCTGCCGCTCACGCGACCTCAACGACGGCAGGAAGTCCACAAGGTCTACCCAAGTGGCGCCGATGGCCGAGAGATAGCGGCCGACCGTCCTGACGGTCGGGTCGTTGACTGCGCCGGCTTCGAGCAGCCGCACCCGGTTGACGCCCGCCTTGGGCGTGGGGCCCATCAGCCGGCCGACATCCGGCTGGGCCAGGCCGGCGCGCTTCCGGAGTCGCCGGAGCCGCCGGCCAAGCGCTCGCTGCCTCGTGAGGATGGTCTCGCGGTAGATGGACGACCAACCCCTGGTTCTGCGCTCCCGGATGTCGAGGGTCGCGGTAGGCTTGCGGTCCTCGGGAACCGTGGCCCAAGCCGCAGGAAGCCAGCTTACGACGTGACCCCAGCGTGCCCCGTTCAGGGCAAGGAGCCGGGCAACCGTGCTCAGGCGCAGATTGTGACATCTGCCGGACTCGATCCGCCAGACGAACTTGTAGCCGTGGGGCGACTTGAGTCCGAGACCGTTTGCCACGCTCTTGCGCGACCGGCGCCACTGCCCAGTCAGTCGGATTTCCTGCAGTTTTCCACCGAGAATCCGCCACTGCTCGGGCGTGCAATCCCATGAAACCATCGCTCGCAGTCTACTTGGAAATACCCGATAGTCCATACTGTACGTAACAACACCTTGAGCATGAATTATTTACCTGGTCTTCGCATCCTGTGCCGACCCCGATTACGCATTACGCTTGATTGCCGGCGCCGCAAACTGTTGTTTTACGGTTCATTAGCAGCGTGGGCTGACATAGCTACAAGTTTCGTAAGTTGTTACTGGGGCCGCAGATGCGCGTGTTTTCGCGCCGCTTCAGGTTTAACCCGAAACTGGATATTTAGGAAGGGTATGTTAAACAACAAACCCTGCCCGCAGAAGGAAGGCCACCACAGGGAGTCCTGGGTGGCAGTTGCCGCCTGGCTGGAAGCCAAGCGCGAGATCGTCGGAATCCGCAAGGACCTGGCCCGGGCCGCGGCGAGTCGGCCCGGGGAAGGCCGGCGCCAGGCAGTGGAGGGCCTGCGCCGGCGGCTGCACCTGTTGGAGGCAAGGCTCGCCGGCAGTTGCCGCGGTGCAGCAGCCCGGGGCGAAACCGTCCCCGGTAACGCGCTGTGCCGGGAGCACGAACTCGACCCGCTGGAGCGGGATGTCGTCGAGACGCTGTTCGCGCTCCAGTACGGGCCGGTGGGACCCGAGGGAACCCCGGCGCCGACCCTGCGCGAGGTGGTCGCCCTGGTCGGCGCCTCCGACCAAGTCATCGCCGACCAGTGCCTTTCCCGGCTGCTGCCATCGCGCCGCAACCGGCTCGTGTCGTCACACCTCATCCGCTTCGACGCCGGAGACCAGGCGCAGTACTGCAACAATCCGACGCTCAACCTGACGCTCGACGCCGCCCACCATTTCGCCACCGGCACGACGCTCGAGGAAGACGAGGACGAGCAGGAGCAGCCGAAGGCCAGGTCGACACCGGCCCCGGACGTTGCGGCCGCGCTCGCCAGGGAGGAGGTATTCCTCCCCGGCCCGACGATGACCGGGCTCAACTTCGCGTGGGCGAGGCTGATGAACGGCCCGGTGCTCGACCGCTGGGGCGTCACGCGGGGGCACGCGCCCAAGCACCTGGCCCTGCTCTTCTACGGCCCGCCCGGGACCGGCAAGAGCCTGACCGCCGGCTGCCTCGCCAGGGCGCTCGGGAAGGGGCTGGAACGCGTCTGCTGCCCGGACATCCTCGACATGTTCGTCGGGCAATCCGAGAAGAACATCCAGCGCTCGTTCACGCGCGCCGAGCACGATGACGCCCTGCTTGTCTTCGACGAGGCGGACGTGATTCTCGGACGGCGCGGCGCCATCCACCGGGCGAGCGACCGCTACGCCAACGCCATCGTCAACACGGTCCTGACCGCGCTCGACCGCTTCCGCGGCGCGGTCGTCTTCACATCCAACCACGTCGAGTCCCTGGACCCGGCCGCGGCCAACCGAATCAGCCTGAAGGTGGAGTTCCCGGCACCCGACGCCGAACTCCGCGCGCGGATCTGGCGCGCCAAGCTGCCGCCCGAGACCCCGCGCTCGCAACAGGTTGACTTCGCGGCCCTGGGACGCGACTACCTGCTCACCGGCCGCCAGATCGCCTCGGCGGTGCTGATCGCGGTGGCGGCCGCGGCCGCACGAATCGGAACCCAGGGCGACGATGCGCGGGTGGAGATGGCTGACCTGGCGGCCGCAGCCGAGAGCGAAGCCGGCGGCCCGGGCAGCGAGGACCGGCCCCGGCAAATCGGCTTCTCGGCCCCGGGCCGGGCGGAAGGGGGCTGCTGATGCACCCGCTCGAGGCTTTCCGCCCCGACAAAGTTGGGCTCTTCCCGGTGGTCGGGAGAGGCCGGTGGGGATTCTGCGACAGGGCCGGGCGGCTGGCCATCCCCCACCGGTTCGACTGGGTGGACCTGTTCTTCGGCGGCCGGGCCGTTGTCTGCGTTGACGGCCGCGTAGGCGCGATCGACGCCCGGGGCAACTTCCTGGTCCGCCCCGAGCACGACGCGCTGGAGCGGTTCTCGGAACGCCGTGCCGTTTCCCGGGACCGCAAGCTGTGCGGCTTTGTTGACGACCTGGGGAGGACTACTGTCCTCCCCGGGTTTGTCGACGCCCGCGATTTCTCCAACGGCATGGCCTGCGTCAACATCGGCGGCAGGCGCGGGCTGATCGATAACGCCCTCGGCGGAAAGTGGGGGTTCGTGGATTGGACCGGCAAGGTCGCAATCCCGGCCCGCTTCGACCACGCCTGGGACTTCAGCGCCAAGCTGGCGCCGGTCAACAGCGGCTGCCGGCACGACGAACTCGGCTACCCGACGGGCGGGCGCTGGGGATTGATCGACAAGAACGGCAACGTTGTCGTGAAGCAGACGCACCTGTTCATCGCCGCGGCTTCCGAAGGGATGCACGAAGCCCGGTCTGACCGGGGCTGCGTTTACTTCAACCAGGAGGGCGGGTCGGTACCGGACTTCCCGCTGGAAGCCGTGTCCCCGTTCTGCGAGGGGGTGGGAGCCGTGAAGCACACAGGGCGGTGGGGATTCATCGATGAAGAAGGGGTGTGGATCGTCGATCCGAAGTACGGCTGCGTGCTCGATTTCGCCGAGGGCAGGTGCGCGGTGTCATTCGGTCCTCGCCAAGGCCGTAGGTGGGGGTTCATAGACAGGAACGGCACCATGCTCATCTACCCGCAATTCCGGTTGCCCAGCCGGTTCCGCGAAAGCCGCGCCGTAATGCGGGCGGAGTCGGGCCGGTGGGGTCACATCACCCCGGACGGGGAGTACATAACCGAGCCGGTCTTTGCCTGGGCCTGCGCCTTCAGCGACGGCCTAGCGGCGGTCAACCTCGGCGGACGTCAACCGGATGTCGGCCGGGTCCTGGGCGGCAAGTGGGGTTACATCAGGCCGGACGGCTCGTGGCTGGTTCGGCCAAGGTTCGAGTGGGCCGGGAGCTTCCGCGACGGCCACGCCGAAATCTGGATGGGTTCTGCGCAAGACGAGCTAGGAATCCCCCGGGGCGGCCGGCGCGGTTACATCGACCGGAACGGGCGTATCGTATGGAAACCGTCGCGGTGAAGTCTCGCCCGGCCGTCAGCGAATTGCCGGGTTCCACGAGCAGGGTCGTCTTGCGCCACTGGCACCTCGGCGCCGGTTCACGGACCGAGTGTCATCACATGACACCGGTGGGGGCGGGTGTCCCCACCGGCGTTCAGCGGGCCTATCGGTCCATGACTGATCAACTCACGGAGCTGGCCGCGCACGTCTGCGGTGACGTCGGCGATTCGTCTCCAACACCTGTTGTGCGAGCTCCCTCTCGGGTGACGGCGCAATCTCCACGAACTTGGCTATGAGCTCTTTGATATGTCTCCGGCCTCTCGTCTCCCGGAGTAGCTTTCCGAGCACCGACTGCGCAAAATCGGATATGGTGAACTCCCCGCCCTGGGGGTGCGCCTTATCGGACAACATCCACAAAGCCACATTCGCATACTCTGGGAGTCTACCCCTTGCGACTGCTGCAAGCGCCCAGAGTCTGTCCTCCGGGTTGTCGGAGCGCAGCGCTCTCTCCAATAGCTCGCGCTGTTCCTGTGTGAGCACGTTCCCTCCGTTCCAGTATCAGGCCGGTCTCGCACGCCTGCCGGTCAGGCTGTGTTCTCCAGCCGGCATACACCGTCGTTTGCTCCGTTCTGGCTCGCTTGGCATCGCGCGCCGAGCCTTCTACAAGCGAAGGCGCCGCGCAGTTGCTTCAAGGCGCGCGGAGGTAGGACTTGACCGAAAAGGGCTTGTCATCCATGTCCGCCAAATCGGCATCTCTGACCTCTTGCTCACCCAGGAGTTGCGTGTACGGGTCGGACCACTGCTCTCTTTGCTCCTCGTCGAACGTGAAGTCATACAGCAGTCTTCGCGGCCTGGCCGCTGGCCGGTTGGCGAGGTACTCCCCGAGTTCACGCACGACACTCCCTCATGGGGCCAGCCCGGATTCACCAACGCCAAGACGAAAGGCGCGATTGGGTTCTGCGGTCGGTCGTAGAGCAACCTGAAGCACGCCAGCGCGTCTCGCTGTATGTACAGCAGGCTGAAGCTCGCGGGAGTACGGACCAACGCCTCCCGCGAGCTGCTTGTCCTGTCTTCTCGAAGCTGCGGGCCGAACTTCTCCAGGACAGCCCAGAAGGAACAACGGGGGACATCCACCAGAGGACGCCCGGCCTGTTCCGTTCACCATTGCGGCGGCAGCTCGCGCAAATCGACTAACCCGTGTCCGAGAAAATGCTTGCGGTGCCAGTCGCCACCCCGTGGTGGGAGATGGAGGAGGTCCGCGGCCTTCCTCAGGACACGCTCGCTCGTGTCCACGTAGACGAAGCTGAGGGCATTGCCCCCAAGCACCTTCACCGGTAGCCCGCGCGTCCCGCAGAACGGATGATAGACGGAGTTCTCCAGTAAGTCATCAAGTCTAGGTCGCATTCGCTGCTCTTTGAGTATTCCCGCCAGCCAGGTCGGCATCTACAGTAAAGGCAAGCCATCAACCGCCAGTCTTCTTCCCTGATCCAGCTCCGGTCTGTCGCTAGGTCGGCCTACTGCTGCCTTAGACGCTCCGGGCCTACTCGCACGAACTCCTCAACCGCCCGGTACTGGTCCTCCCGGGAGAGGTCAAAGAAACCTGTCTGCTCAAGGTCTAAGATGTGAAGCCTGCGACTGTCTTGCTCGATAAGCAGGATTGTCGGCTCGCTCCAGTAGATCCCGGCCCAGGCTTCCTTCTTGTTGAAGTAGTATCCCAGGTGGTTGGTGGCGCCGCGCAGCGGCTGAGGTCTAGCGCCGCACGCCAGAAGCCCGGCCTCGGCCATCTTCATTAGATTGGTTGCGGCTCTCATACCAGCGGCCAGTTCCACGTCTACGTGTTCCACTGCCATCCCCCTTTCACGAAGGAACTCCAGAAACTGCCCGACCAAGTACGCGGCAACGGCATCACTAACGTCCAACTGCTCCAGTCTCTCGGCTACCTCATGCCAGCGGCGGCACACGTTCGGATGGCCGCCACTCGAGTCTTCAGTCACGGCGTGTCGGGTCAGAAGCACTAGTGCCCGCGGCCCCTGAGCGACCCGATCGAGCTCCTCCTTGTACCGACGCAGTTGGTCGCGATCCACGCCGCTCTCGACTTTGACTTCCACGTACGCCACGGCAGATCCCGCATACATCCGGATGTCCGGTTGATTGCCTTCGTCCTGCATCTGTGTGACGACTTCGACCCCCGCTGCTTGCACAAAGCCTTGGCCGACTTCTGCGCCCACCAGCCAGCCGATGAAACCTAGGGCGGGCTGGGGCTCGCGCGACAGCAGGGTGGCAACCAGGTGCGCAAAGGCCTCGGTGACGTAGTTCTCATCTTGTCGGCTGACCCACTTGTGAAGATTCACTAGTAGGTTCTTCATGGGTCATTCTCCTCCCTGTCCGCTGGACGCAACTCCCGCCTCAACACACCACCCCCGCGAGCTTGTGCTGCTCTTCGCATCGCCGGAGCGATGCTGTTACGTGCCGCCCCGACCAGCTCACGCGGCTACAATAGGCCGGCGGATCATGGAGTCAAACAAGCGGGGCGGACTTGCGGAAACCGACCGGGTGCCGCATCCGTACCGCACTCTCCAGGCGGTTACAAGAGAGCACCACAAGACGCCGGGCTTACAGGAACCCTACCCCACAGCACCCTAGTCACTGGACGAGCGAATCAGAACCCGCGTCCACCAAATCGAAGGCGCCCTGACGACAAATGGACACCGGCACGGACGGTGGATTATGACAGTGAAGGCCGTGCCAACTTCGTGCCAGCGATTTTGGGCCGTTTTTGACACGTCCCGAAGTAATATTATTTTTCTATGGTCCGTAACTGCGTGAGTTAGGTGATG
>JAFGRF010000020.1 GCA_016935295.1 Caldifarciminota bacterium
AAACGCCGGGCGCCGGAGTACGAACGGCGAACGTCGGCCCGACTATCGTGCGCGGGACGTTGATGCTATCCCCGCTTGGGACACGATCCGGATTGTCCGACAATCCGGTCATGTCCCGCGCTGCGCTGCTCGACGCGGCGGGGCGGAAGCTGCTAGACCTCAAACCCGGAGCCAACGACGTGAGCCGGCTGGCGCCCGGGGTTTACTACGTTGTCCCGGGCTCTGACAGCGTCCGCAGCCAGAAGATCATCATAGCGGGAAAGGACTAGAACATGTTCAAGACATCCGCAGCAATCCTCGCGGCGGTCGCAATGGCCGCGGCCGCCACGGTCAGCGGTGAGATGGTCTTCGACCGCGGCCAACTGGCGCTCAATCCCATGGACGGGATGACGACCGTTTCTCTCGGCCGGTGCGTGAGCGCGTGGGAGACCGGGGCGCCGGCGGTGCCGATTGCGGTTGCGCAGCTCGTGGTGCCCGAGGACATGAAGGTCGTAGGCGTCCGGCTTGAAGCCGTAGAAACCGAGACCGTGCCCGGGACGTTCGACGTCTACCCGGTTCAACCTCCACGTGCGCTATCCGAAACGGGCCCCTTTGACTTCGTGCCATCAGACCCGAAGTACTACGGTTCCGTCTACCCATCGGCAGTCGTGACCGCGGGTCACCAGGGCTCCATGTTCGGCTACAACATCGCCAGCGTCTTCGTGGCGCCGGTGCAGTATAACGGTATGACCAAGTCGCTGGTGCTCCACTCGCGGGTCAGGTTCTCGATTGAGCTTGAGCCGGCCGACCTCGGCTACCTGCGGCCGGGCAACCGTTCGCCCGAAGCGCGACGTCGGGTCGAGGTTGCGGTTGCGAGCATCGTGCTCAACCCGCAGGACATAGCCGCCTGCGCGCCGTAGCCCGGAGGCAGTCGCCAGCGCCCCGCGTCTGTTGACTGCCTGCACCGCAGACGTAGACTGGTAAAAAGGAGAAGCTATGACGAAAGTAGCCTTGATAGCGTGCGCCTGCCTGCTGCTCGCCAGCTGCAGCACGATGTATGTGAAAGCCCCAACAAGTCAGACCGTCATGCTGCTGGCGAACGAACCGGCGACGGTCAAGATACCGCTCAGGCAGTGGTCTCTCCTGTGGGGGCTGATACCGCTCACCAACGTCAATACCGAGACCTGGGTCAGGCAGGTGAACCTCGGTGAGCTGCGCGTGAAGGTCTACAACCCCTGGTACGAGTACCTCTGGAACATCCCGGCATTCTTCGTGCTTGGGCTGCACTCGAACACCATCCTCCTGGAGGGCAACCCGCCGCCGGAGCAGTAGCTGTCCGCCATTCTACTCCGCTCCGTCACGGCCGGCACAGTCTGCAGGCGCCCGGCGGCCTTGGTTGACTTGGCCGGGTAGTGACACAGAATTGTAGGCGAAAGGAAAGAAACCTGATGCAGAGAATCACAGTCGTGTTCGTCCTTGCCCTGTTGGTTGTCGCCGGCTGCGGCTCCAAGACGACGACGGCTCCCACTGCCCCGCCTCAGGCCAGTACCGAGGAAACCGGCGCAGTTGCCGCCAATCCGGGACAGCCAAAGGCCGAGGAAGCCGCAAAGCCCGTCGCCACCAACCTCCCCAAGCTCTGGGACTTCTGGACGACGTGGTGCCCGCCCTGCAAGCAACTGAAGCCGACCATCGAAGCGCTTGAGAAGGAATACGAGGGCAAGATCGAAATCCGGTCCATAGACTCGGACGAGAACCAGGACCTCGCGCGGAAGTTCAACGTACAGGCCATCCCGACCCTGGTCTTCCTCGATGCCAAAGGCAACGAACTGTCGCGCATTGTCGGCCTCGTACCGAGGGACACCATCGTAGGACGCTTCAAGGCCCACGGTTTCATCCAGTAGTCTTGGAGTGCGGGAGCATCGCTCCCGCTTTTCTTGCCGGGGCGGCTATGCCGCCCCTTAAGTTCTACCGGCCCCGCAGCACGGCGAGCAGCAGATAGACGCCGATGGCGGCTGCCGCGAGGAATGCCGCGACGCCGATCGTCGGCACCAGGTTCTTGAGCGCGGTCGGCGCGGCGACCACGAGCAGGGATGCGCCGATGATAATCGCCGCGAGGACGATGGCAGCAGCAAGCTGATTGTTGGAGCGGCTCAGGTTCCGGACGATCTGGCGCAGTTCCTCGTGGTCGATCTGCAGCTTGATCTCGCCTTTCTTCAGCCAGTCGCTGATCTGCCGCAGGTCGGCCGGCAGGTCACGCGCGAGAGACTCCAGGTCGGCCTCGTGCCGCCGCAGGTCCTTGAACCAGCCGAGCGGGCCGAACCGGCGCCGGGCGACGCGCTGCAGGAACGGCTTCATCTCCTCGACGAAGTTGAACTCCTGGTCAATCAGCAGCCCGAGGCCCTCCACCGTGGCGACGCCGCGCATCAGCATGGAGAGCCCGGCCGGAACCGCTATGCGGTGCCGCCGGCTGACCGCCAGCAGCTCGCGCATCACCCGCCCGAGCGACAGGTCGCGCAGGCTCGCGCCATAGTACCGGTCGAGCAGGTCCTGGATATCCGCACGCAGGGCCGACTCGTCGATGGAAGCCGACCGCGAGCCGCCTTTGAGCACGAGACGGGTGAGCCTGACTCCGTCCTGCCGGTAGGCGGCAACCAGCATATCGACGAGCAGGTCGCGGGTCTCGTCATCGATGCGGCTGAACATACCGTAGTCAACGATGCCCACGCGGCCGTCCGGGAGGACGATAACATTGCCGGGGTGCGGGTCAGGCTGGAAGAACCCGTGCTCGAATACCATTCTCATGTACGCGCGCGTGCCCTTGCGGGCCAGGTCGGTCCGGTCGATCCCGGCCCGCGTCAGCGCGTCCGCGTCGGTTACCTTTACGCCGGTCAGCAACTCAAGCACGAGCAGGCGGCGCGTGGTATGGTCCCAGAAGACCCTGGGTATTACCACCGTCCTGTCCTCGGAGAAGTTGCGACGGCAGATATCGGCATTCTGGCCCTCGTGGACGAAGTCGAGCTCGCGTCTCAGGCTGCGACCGAGTTCGGCGACAACGCCCACCGGGTCATAAATCGCGAGGTCAGGCTGGCGGCGGTCGATGAACCGGGCCAACGACTCAAGAAGCGCCAGATCCCCCTCCACTACTTCGGCAATGCCGGGCCGCTGGACTTTCACTGCCACCTGCTCCCCGGTCTTCATCCTGGCTCGGTGCACCTGGGCCAGTGATGCGGCGGCAACCGGCTCCCGGTCGAACTCGGCGAATATGTCGTCC
>JAFGRF010000196.1 GCA_016935295.1 Caldifarciminota bacterium
GGCTTCATCTCGGCCAGACACGGCCAGAACTCGCCGTAGACCGCCCGGCGCTTTCAGATGCGGCCAGCCCGCCCGCGCAGAACACCAACAGGACAATCGGGTGCTTCGTGGACAGACCTCCGTTTCGTATCCAGGACTGCAGCTCCCGGTCGGTGCGTTACGCAGGAAACCCCGGAACGCAACACCAGATTAGAACCTACATGTGGGCACATGTCAAGTGTCCTCGCGCGACGACACAGGCGCGGCTCGGCAGTCTGCGTCGCAGCTGGACGGGCAAGCATCCGCTCACTCAACAACGGGGGTAGCTTGCGTCACCCCGGTTGTATTGGATACATTGCCACCATTTCAACGCGACGGCGTCGTATCTCTCCCAGAAATCACATCGCGGTCGGCGTGGTGGCCCGGCTCAGAGCCAGACGGTCACGCCGGCGACCGCGTAGTGGAAGAGCGCGAAGCCGTAGACTTCGTCCACGTCCGAACCGCCCTCAAGCACTCGGTAGCCGGCGCGCACGTCAATGCGGTCGTTGACAGCGAACCGCAGGGCCGCCGTCACGTCCTCGGCCCGTCCCTGGGGCACGCCCAGCGCATCGCCATCCAGCACCAGGCCGAACCGCTGGCTGAGTGACCAGTCGGCACGGAAGCTGATAATCGGCACGAACCCGGTGTTCGTTTTGCTCGCGCCCGAGTCGCTCTTTGACACGTACTCCAGCCTGATCTCCGCATCTCTGATCTTGGCTGTCAACCCGAGGTCGAGACTGAACCGTCGGGCACGCACGAGCCCATAGCGGTATGTCAGCCGGTAAGAATCAAACCGGTACAGACCTTTCATTTCGCTCTCCCCGGCCGGGAAAAGCATGCCCGCAAAGAGCACATCCCGGTTCAGGGTTCCGCGCGACTCCACGCGCAGCGGCGCGACCAGCACGCTGACCCAGTGCCGGTCTCCGAAGGTCTTGCTCAGCCTGACCCGATACGCGAACGCGGTCCGGGCGTGCAGATCTTCGGTCAAGGAGAATAGCGTGCCTGTGTTCCCGGGAATCCGCACGTCATTGTATCCGCTGAACACGGGCCCGGCTTCGAGATCCACATACCAGTGGGCAGCCGCGGGCGCAACGAGCACCAGCACCAACAGACAGGATAGTCGATTCATCATTTGCCTCCTCAAATACGCCAACAGTCTGCCGCACGGGCCGGGCGAGTCAACCGGACCGTGCTCTACCTCGGACGCCGTGTGCCGAAGTACCTCTGCACCCGCGCGCAGTAGTCGGCGTATTCGGGACCGAAACGTCTGAGGCTATCCCGCTCTTCCGCCAGCAGCAACCAGTGCATGGCGATCTGCTCGACAAACGCAGCCATGAGGTAGAGCCAAGAGGCAGTCGCCAGTCCGATCCCGACGAAAACAAGAAACGCCGCGAGCGCCTAGGGATGGCGCAATACGGCGTACAGCCCGCGCTGCACGACCCGGCCTCGCGGAGCTCGGGCGTAGTCAACGATGGCCCAGGCATAGAGGAGCACACCGGGAATGTAGACTATCAAGCCGGCAATGGGCCAGCCCGTGCCTGCCTTGATTGTGACGAAAGGCGCGTACAGTAGCAACAGCCAGTTGGCCGCGTTGTGTACCTGGACTGCTACCCTCTCGCGCTCGGTTGTACCGGGGAACCCGGCAGCGGCGGCAAAGGCGGCCCGACTCAACGCCCGCAGCAACGCGTAGCGGATTCCGATCAGCGGTAGCAGCAGCAGGAGGCCGCTCCGCCAGGAGAGACTGAACTCGGGGACCAGCTTCATCCGACTCCTAGCGAGAGGTCTATAGAACCGCTGCGCTGTGAGCCCTGCAGACTGGCTGGAGAAGCTGCCAGGCGGCTACACGGCGCCGGGCAATCCCCGTTGTCAAGACAGTCGGTCTTCCGCAAGCAAGACACCTTGCCGGGCAGGGACGTCTGGCCTTGAGTTTGTGCTAGTCTACGAGCACGAAGGGCATGGCCTTCTGTGTGCCGTCGGCTTCCACCTGCAGGTAGTAGACACCGGCCGGAGCCGGACTCCCGGAGACATTCGACAGCTCCAATGAGAGGTCGAAACGGCCCGGCCCGGTCACTCCTTCGAGCAACCCGGAAACAAACCTCCCCTGCGTGTCGTAGACGCGGACCGAAACCTCGCCCGCCCGCTCGAGCGACAGGCTGATCCGACCCGCCCCGACCAGCGGGTTCGGGTAGACCCTGACGTCCGCCTGGCGAAGCGGTGACGGTTCCTCCTCGGTGACGGACTGCGATACGCGATGAATGATCACGCCGCTGTCGCCGACTGCCCACCCACGGGCCACACCGGAGAAGAACACATCATTGAGTTCGACGCTGACGCCCGACTGCTCGGTGACCCAGCTCAGGCCGCGGTCAGTTGTGTGGAACACGCCCCCGGCGCTGCCGACCACCCATCCCTCGTCGGCGCTGACGAAGCTCACGCCCTCGAGTCCGAGATTGATACCCGTGTCCCGCGAGTTCCAGTCCAGGCCGCCGTTGCTGGTGTAGAGCGCGACTTCGTTTTGTCCGACCGCCCAGCCATCGGTCAGCCCGGTGAAATAGACATCGTTGAGGTCGCTCGTCGTTCCGCTGGTCTGGTCGGTCCAGCTTGCCCCGCCGTTGCCGGTAACCTTGATTTTCCCTTCGCGGCCGACCACGTATGCCCGTTGGTCGTCTATCCCGAACAGACCTTCCCACTGAACGGTACCGGTTTCCACCACGGTCCAGCTTTCGCCTTCGTCGGTCGAACGGAGGATGACGCCGTCGCGGCCCGCTGCATACGCCCTGCCACCGGTTCCGAAAGCGACAGCACGCAGGTTGCTGCTCGTCCCGGATGCGACCGGCGACCAGTTCTGCCCGCCGTTCGTGGTGCGGAAGACCAGGCCGCTGTCACCGACTATCAGCCCGACCTGCCGGCCGAGGAAAGCCACATCTTCCAGGTCGCTGCTGGTGAGGCCTAGCGAGTCCCATGTGTCTCCGCCATCCTGCGTCACCAGGCTCGTGCCGGCCTCGCCGACCGCCCAGCCGTGCGTCCCGTCAGCAAACCACACAGCGCTGAGGGAACGGGTCGTGTTGCTGCTCTGCCTAGTCCAATCCTGCCCAATGGCAAACGAAGCCAAAACTACCGCTGCCAGAACTACTCGCTGCATATACTACTCCTCTCCAATCGGCAGGTACATTCGCTACTTGATCTCCCTGCCCTCGCCAAAACCACCTCCGAGTCGATGGGAACCAGTGTACCATTCACTTCGTTGCATTGGACGCTGGGCTGTCTGGCCGGGTTCGCCAGACCGCGCTGCGCGGCGCGTCGCCGCAGGCTTCCGAAGCCGACGCTTTGCAGCTCCCGGCAGCGTCGGCGAACGCGACTCTACAAAGCGCCCGCAGCAACGCGTAGCGATTCCGATCAACGGCAGCAGCAGGAAGCCGCTCCGCCATGATAGGCTGAGCTCGGGAGTCAGGCTCACCCGATCAGAGACGAGACGCCCATTGTCCCGGTGGATCGTGAGGTCTTCAGAATCTCACCTTCACCCCGACCCCGAGCCAGGAGAAAAGCGACCACCACTCGGGGCGTGTGATGCGCGTATCGCCCAGCTCGGCGGCCACCGGCCGGTTCTTCGCCACGAGGAAGGCGAAGTCAAGCATCGGGTTGTCGATGAAAACGACATCGAAGAGGTCAATCCCGAGCCGAGCGCCCAGTCCCAGGCTCATGGCCCGCAGATCGTAGGATTCATCGTACTTCGTGTTCTCGAAACGCCAGTTGGTGTAGCCGACC
>JAFGRF010000197.1 GCA_016935295.1 Caldifarciminota bacterium
CAACTCAGGTAGTCCGACAGCCTGCCTGCGAGTGGCCCCCGGGCGAGCAACTCGCCGACGGGCACGTTGTAGTCACCTGAGGGCACTATGATATACACGGTAACACTCAATCCCGCCCTGGACCGGACTCTGCAAGTGGAGTCGCTCGCGGCGGGACAGAGCAACCGCATACGCAGCGAGGCGCGCTACGCGGGCGGCAAGGGCATCGACGTGTCGCGGGCGCTCCGGGAGATGGGCAGCGACAACGTCGCGCTCGGGCTCGTCGGCGGATTTGACGGCAAGGAACTCGAAGGCCGGCTCCTGCTTTCCGGCGTAGCCTGCCGGTTCATGCACATTGCCAACGAAACCCGCACCAACATCATCATCCAGGACGAGTCAGGCACCGAGACAGCGCTCCTTGCCCGCGGGCCTGAAGTGCAGCCGGCAGAGTTGATGGACTTTCTCGATGCGCTGGAGCGGTCACCGGACATGGATTTCCTGGTCATCTCCGGCTCGCTGCCGCCCGGCCTTACGCCCGAGGTCTATTCGCGCATGATAGCCATCGGCAATCAGCGGAGAGCCCGGGTCGTCCTCGATACCGCAGGTGAAGCTCTGCGTCAGTCGATCCGTGCTCACCCGGCCATCATCAAGCCCAATCGCTCCGAACTGGCCGAACTCTCCGGCAGGCCGCTCCCGGACGCGAAGGCCGTAGCTGAGTACGCGAAGGAGCTCCTCGACCGCGTGGACATTGTTCTCGCCTCGCTCGGGCCTGACGGAATAGTAATGGTCACGAGGAGCGAGGCTGTGCACGCTCGGCCTCCGCAGGTCCCGGTCAAGAGCACGGTCGGCGCCGGCGACTGCGCGGTGGCGGGCTTTGTTCACGGAATGGCGCTGGGGGAGTCGAACGCGGATGCGCTGCGCCGGGCGGTCGCGGCCGGCACCGCCGCGACCCTGAACGCGGGCACCGGCCTCTGCCGCTGCGCGGACATCGACGAACTTCTGCCGCAGGTGACGGTCGAGGAAGTGAAAGCGTGAGCCTCGTTCCCGGCCGGGAGCTGCTCGCAGCAGCCGGTGCTCGCGGCCATGCGGTCGGAGCGTTCAACTTCAACAATCTGGAGTTCCTCCGCGCGATCGTGGCGGCGGCGGACGCCAGGCAGACCCCGGTCTTTCTCGCCACGAGCGAGGGCGCAATCGGCTACGCGGGGATCGAGTACATCGTCGCTATGGCCCGGGCCGCGGCCGAGACAACAGGAGTTCCCCTCTGCCTCCACCTCGACCATGGCAAAGACCTTGCGCTCATCGAGCGGTGCATCAAGGCCGGGTACACTTCGGTTATGATCGACGCCTCACGCCTGCCGTTCGATGAGAACCTCGAACAGACGCGGGCGGTCGTCGCCATGGCTCACCCCGCCGGCGTCTCGGTAGAGGCCGAGCTGGGCCGGCTGGTCGGCCGCGAGGACAACGTAGCGGTCGCCGAGCGCGACGCCTTGCTCGTGGATCCTGACGAGGCAGCCCGGTTCGTGACCGAAACCGGCGTAGACTCACTGGCTCCTGCCATCGGGACGGCGCACGGCGCCTTCAAGTTCAAGGGCGAACCGAAGCTCGACTTCGAACGCCTGGCGAAGGTGAAGCGGCTGACGGGCGGGTTGCCGCTGGTCCTGCACGGCGCTTCATCGGTGCCTCCGGAGCTTGTCGAGAAGTGCGGGCACTATGGCCTGGACGTCAAAGGAGCACGCGGAGTGCCGGAGCCGGACCTTGTGCGGGCGATAGGACTGGGGGTGAACAAGATCAACGTCGACACCGACCTGCGACTCGCGTTCGCGGCCGAGGTAAGACACGCCTTTGCCGAGCAGCCGAGAGACTTCGACCCGCGTCACTATCTGGGGCGGGCTCGTGACGCAGTCACGAACCTGGTGGAGCAGAAGATCGAGCTCTTCAGCCCGACCAGCTAGCTGCCGGCCCGGCCTCGGGCGACGCCCTGCCACCTCCACGCGCCGATTCCTTGACACTCTTGTGCGTGAATGGTATTGTTATTCGGAGCGAAACTCCATTCGTCGCATGCGTGCGCGCCCGCCCGGCACCGGCCTCAGGCCGACACGTGACCGCAGCTGAGGCACGCCAGTTCTGGTAGTGACCTTTCGCGATTCCAAGGAGGTTTGATGCGAACTCGCAGGTTCATGCTGGCCCTTACGCTCCTGGCAGCGGTTGCGGCTGCCGGCAGTGTCAACCCGGCCTGGATACAGCATTACTCGGGTCCAGGCGAAACCCAGTTCAACGGAGCAGCGGACAGCTACCTCGACACTCTGTCCGGCAACCTCTACGTCTGCGGAGCCGGAGAGCTGGCCGCCAACCCCGGCGGCACCGATCTGCTTGTCATGAAGTACCGACCGGACGGAACCCGGGCCTGGATCAACGGGTTCAGCGGCACCGGCGCCAGCCAGTTCGATGTCGCCCAGGCGCTCGCCGTCGACTCGGCCGGCAACGTCTATATCGCGGGCCGGGCCGACAATTCGGAATACGACGATGCGGTCTGGGCCAAGTACGATTCAAACGGCGTGGAACTCTGGCGCGTGAACTCGGGTATGGACGGGGACGACGAGGCGTTCGGCATCGCCATCGGCAATGCCGGCGATGTCTATGTCTGCGGAACCGACTCCGGATACGGATACCTGACCGGATACATGGTGGCTCGGCTCGACCCGTCCAACGGCGATACGCTCTGGACACGCACATACGTGCTCGACACGACCGCCCTCTTCCGTCGGAACCCGGGCGACATGCACCCGGACTTCTTTGAGGACTACGACCTGTACGACAACGCCGCAACCGCGATTGCCCGATCCCCAGACAGCGGGGTCGTGACTACCGGCTTCGGACTGGACTTCGACCGTGAACGCGAGTGGTGGACCATGAAGTTCACACCCTCGGGCGTCAGGTCGTGGGCGGCGACCTATCACTATCCCTCCACGACTGAGAACGACGACGACGTCGCCTTCGCCGTGGCGGTTGCCGACAATGGCGAGATCTACGCAGTGGGATTCGACTACTACGAGACCGGCTCCGCCTACCAGGGCTACAACTACGCCATCGTGCGCTACAGCGCAACAGGCAGCCGGCTCAGCTACCGCAGTCTCGACGTCTCGGCCGAGCACGGCGACGACTACGCTTTCTCGGTCGCGCTTGATGATTCGAACCCGCAGAACGTCTACGTCACCGGCGTGCTTGCCTATCCCTGGCCGCTCAACGAGCAGGTCGCGACGATGAAGTTCAACAACACCCTCACGTCGCGCTGGGGCCCGGCCGGCGCCACCTACGGCTTGAGCGACGAAGACGACCGCGGGTACTCGGTCTGCTACTCTCAGGGCCGGATCTACGTCACCGGCCGAAGCACCAACGACCTCTTCGTGCTTGGCTACAGCGCTGCCAACGCGAGTCCCAAGGATACGCTCTGGAGCTATCGCTACGACGACGCGGACAGCCTGATCGACTTCGGCGCCACGATATGCGCCGCCGACTCCGATCACGTATACGTATCCGGTGAAGCCACCCACGCCGGTCCCTGGACCAGCCTGTTCACCGCGCGGCTCCGGTACGGCCACCCTGAGCTGGCCGTGACGGGTATCGTCGCACCGCAGGGAACGTATGACCACAACGACACCGTGATCCCGCGAGCCACCATCACGAACAACGGCGACGTCATACCGATGTTCCACGCCTTCATGTACATCGGGCTCTCCTACGGCGACACGATCCAGGTCTATGACGGCCCCGCGCCCGGTCAGTCTGCGGAAGTCTCGTTCAAGCCGTGGGCGGCACACCCGACTGGACTCGTCCCGGAACGCTGCAGCCTGGAAGTTGAAGGCGACACCAACCCGAGCAACGATTTCTTCTCCGACACCGTCCAGGTCTTCGTGGTCGATGTCGGCTGCCGGACGATAGTCTCGCCGACGGGCGCAACTGATTCAGGCACGAACGTAACGCCGGTCGCCCGGTTCAGGAACTTCGGCATGTCGACACAAACCTTTCCTGTCTGGTTCCGCATTGACACGGCGGCTTCGGTCATGACGCAGGGAACGAGCTCCGCTGCGATGCTCCAGGTCTATGAAGACTCGGCGACGATTACCCTGGCCGCACAGGAAAGCACCGACTTCTCCTTCGAGAACTGGCCGGCCTCGCCGCCCGGCACCTACGGCATGAAGGCATTCACCGGGCGCCACGGCGATGACAACCAGGCCAACGATACTGCCAACGCGCAGCTCGTCGTCCGCCCCGGCCCCGGAATCGCGGACCCCGGTGACCTCGCCGACATTCCACGCGAGTTCTCGCTTGGCTCGCCCAGGCCCAATCCGGCCGTCGGTCGCACGCTCGTGCCGTTTGCGCTGCCGATCCGGGCGCAGGTCTCGATCCAGGTGTACGACGCCTCCGGCGCGTTCGTCCGCACGCTGACAGCGGCCGAATTGCCGGCCGGCTACCATCGTGTCTCATGGGATGGAACTGATGAGCGCGGCCTGCGGGTCAACCGCGGAGCCTACTTCTGCCGGTTGCAGACTCCGGGTCCTGCCCGCATTGTGAAGCTCGTCGTGTCCGAATAGTCCCGGCCGAACCACGTACACAAAGGCGACCCGGCATCCCGGGTCGCCTCTCCTTGTTTCTTGCATAGACCTGCCACAATCAGCAGCACCAGTAGACTCAAAGCGCAAGCCTACTTGCCGCATAATACGGCAATCGAGAGCGAGTCGACCCAGCGGCCTGCGACAGGTGCGACACATGGTATCGAAATAAGCAGGATAATCGACTATTTGACAATACTTTATGAGCATTGTCTGAGTCCCGCATTTCCTTGGCACAAGTGGTGCAAAGACATGTGTCGATGGGCATCCCTGAAACAAAGGGGGACAGCATCTCCTCCCCCCTGCCAAACTACGAGATGGCGTCGCCCGAGACCCGACGCTGGACTCCGCGCCGAATCGGGCCCCGTTTTGCCTGGCTGGACCATGACAACATCCTGATCATCGACGGCCCGCTGTCGGAACGGAGGTTCGAGGTTGGCATCGACGTTCTGCCGGACAGCGCCGTCGTGCGGCTGCGCGAAGACGGCAACCTCGCCGGTGCGGCCCATATCGAACGCAGCCCGGTGGGCAGAGGCATAGTCCTGTCGAATGCCGCTGTCGGCCCGCGCTATCGTCGAGGCGGGTTGGCAGCAGTAATGACGTGGTGCGTCTTCCGTGAACTGCTGGCCATGCAGGAAACCGCAACGTTCCGCATTCGGATGACGCGCTCGATCAAGCCCCGTGCAACCGACACCCAGGTCCGCAACATCGGTATCGGGATAATCGCCGCCAGGCTGGGCCTGAGGCCGGAACTGCCGGTTGAGACACTTGTACGCGAAGACAACATCATCGGCACGTCGGCAATACCCGGAGGCGGAGACCGGCCGCCCGCCCTCCGGATTTCGCTACGGAGCTACCCGTTCGTGCTGGTGGCGGTTGCACTGAGCCCGCGTGACATGAAGCCGCTGTTGGACAGCCTGCCCTACGAACAGCTCGGGCGCGACGGCAGCCAGATCCAGAACTGGCTGCGCCAGGGTGTGCTGCTCGCCGGCGAGGACTACTGTCTCGATGCGCTGGGGGTTGACCGGTTTGTGAACGCGCTGGCAACAGACGATGAGGAGGCCGTGCAGTTCAGAAGCAAGATCCGCCCGCTTTAGATCGTCCGACCTTCCACGCCGTTCTCTGAGATATCCAGCACCGCGCAGCCCTCTGCGCGGTGCTCCCCTCTCGAGGTGAACTCGGGGCTGACTGCCCTGCTTGCGGCCCGTCTCCGGTCGGCTACAATCGGTTGATGAGCAGGAACTGCACGGACATCGGACAGCCGGACGCCGAATCGGACCGGACCGGCCGAAGCTGCATCTTCCA
This sequence comes from Caldifarciminota bacterium, assembly GCA_016935295.1. Classification (GTDB taxonomy): domain Bacteria; phylum Hydrothermota; class Tepidihabitantia; order Tepidihabitantales; family Tepidihabitantaceae; genus UBA2258. The sequence goes on from JAFGRF010000197.1 coordinate 5,895, forward strand.
CTTCCGCGGCGCGGTCCAGTTTGACGAAGACGCAATACGGGAACTCTGCCGGCTGGCCCGTGACGGCTATGAGGCGAGCTTCAAGAAGGAGACCTACGGTTTCCTGTTCGGCCGCCTCGACCGCAAGCGACGCCTGACCATACACCGGTCCTGCTTCTATCGGGGCGGCACCCGGACACGGACTGGCGTCACCTTCAAGGACTGGGCCACGGTAGCCCGGCTCGTCCGGCGCCGGCGCGAGCTTTCCCGCAGGATGCGACTGCGCTTCGCGGGCAGTTTCCACTCGCATGTTGAGATCGCCGGTACGGTATTCAGGGGGCTGTCCGAATCTGACCGCGAGTCGTTTGAGGAAGATCCGATGTCCACCATCGAGGTGGTCGTATTCGTGTGGAAGGGAACCGGCCGCCGTATGCCCCGCTCACCGCGTGACATAGTCGCATTCGAACCCGCCACCGGATACCACTACCGGATCCGGTGTCATGCCAAGCGCGACGGCAACGTCCGGCAAGTCATGCTGAGGGTCATCAGCTCCGGGGTCATAGTCGTCTACTGATCGGTCGTGCTCTGCAGCATCAGTAACAAGCATGGCATGCTTCGTGGCGAGACGAATGGGGACCCGGGACGACTGAACCCCGGACGCCTGGATGCGTCCGCCCTTTACTTCATGGCTTCGGCTTTGCCGAAGCTGCGGGAGAGGTAGAACTCGTCGAGCGGGATCGAGGCGCGGCCGTCCACCATCTGCTCGGCCATCAGCTTGCCCAGCGCCGGCCCGAACATGAACCCGTGCCCGCTCATGCCGCCGGAAACGTAGAACCCGCGAAGGGGTGTGCCGCCGCAGATGGGATTTCCGTCCGGGCTCATTTCGTAGGAGCCTGCCCATTGCCTGAGCACTTTGACGCCGGCAAGCCTGGGCACCAGCCGCACCATCCGGCGCGGCATCTCGGTGATGAACTCGTCTGTCGCGTCAACGTTGTGCCCGGGCACGAGCGGCACCGGCGTGTAGCAACCGATGAAGTGACCGGTTCCCGAGTGCTGGACGAAGTAGCAGCCATCCGAGCGGTAGTCGACGAGCATGGGGTCGAAGACTCGCTCGACCGCCTCGGTGACCAGCGACTCGTGTCGGTCAGCAGTGACCGGGATCTTGACCCCGGCCATCTGCCCGACCTCATCTGCCCAGCATCCAGCCGCGTTCAGCACCATGTTGCACGCATACTCGTCACCTTTGGCGTCGGTAACTGAGACAACCCTATCCCCGAGCTGGTTGACGTGCCTGACCCCGCAACCGACGACCAGTCGGCCGCCCAGCCGCTTGATCCCCTCAAGATACCCGTAGGTCACCTTGAACGGGTTGGCCTGGCCATCGGTCGGGCAGTGTGCGCCGCCGATGAGCCCGGTCGGGTCGAGCCCGGGCGCGATCTTCTCGCACTCGTCCGGCGAGACGAAGCGGACGTCGAGGCCGTATCGTTTCTGAATGGCAATGGCGTCGAGGAACGCCTGCTTCCGCTTCTCGTCAAAGGCGAGAAAGAGGTACCCGCCCGAGTACCACTCCACGTCCTCACCGAGTTCGTCGCTCAGACCCCGGAACATCCTGACGCTCTCCATCATGACCCGGATGGTCAGATCATGAGAGAACTGGGCGCGGATTCCGCCGATACACCGGCCGGTCGAGCCGGCACACGGGAAGTCCCGCTCGATCACCAGCACCTTCAGTCCGTTCTTGGCGAGGTAGTACCCGGTCGCTGCACCGATAACCCCGGCGCCGACTACGACGACGTCCGCGCTACTCTTCATCCCGGTAGTCTCTGAGCAGTCCCAGCGGGAGCGGCTTGAGCGGCGGGCGCGGACGCGGGAGCTTCTGCTCCGATGCCGGGATTCCGGTTTCTTCCTGGATCAGCCGGGCAATCAGCCTCAGACAGCCGCGGCCCTGGCAGTGTCCCATCCCGGTCCTGAGGACTCGCTTCACGGCCTCAAGCGAATGGTAGCCCATCCGGATGACGCGGCGCACCTCGGCCTCGCTGACTTCCTCGCAACGGCAGACGACCACGGAAGAAAGTGGTCCTGTGATCTTGTGATCGAGTGGTCCGGTGCCTGCACGTCCTGATCTGGTTGTGGCCCTTGGCACCCGACCACTAGACCGCTTGACCACTCGACCACGCTGCTTCTTCACTCCAGCACCTTCCTCACTTGTTCCTGGGCGAAGTCGCTGACCATCGAACCGAGCCCGGTCTTGGACTTGGGGAGCACGACATAGTCACATTCCTTGAGCTTGGCCAGCCTCTTGGCGTACTCGACTGCTTCGAGGAAGCCGCCCAGCGTGTCGACGATGCCGACCCGCTTCGCATCCAGCCCCGACCAGATCCTGCCCTGGCCGACCGAGTCCACGTGCGCGAACGTAAGCTTCCTGCCATCTGCGACCTTCTGAACGAACTGGCGGTAGAAGTGGTCAACCTGTGCCTGCATCATCGAATCTTCTTCCGGAGTCATCGTCCGCAGGTCCGACATCGCATCCGCGTGCTCGCCACGCTTCACCACCTGGCGCCGCGCCCCCAGCTTGTTGAACAGACCTTCGGTCACCAGCTTGAAGTTGAATACACCGATTGAGCCGGTAAGGGTCGTGGGCAACGCAAACACCCGCGTGGCGTTGCAGGCAATATAGTATCCGCCCGAGCCGGCCACGCCCGCCATCGAGGCGACAAGCGGTTTCTTCTTCCGGCAGAGCTCTAGCTCGCGCCAGATCATGTCCGATGCGAAGCCGTCGCCGCCCGGCGAGTCGATCCGGAGTACCACGGCTTTGACTCGCCCATCGGTCCGCGCCTGCCGGATGGCCCGAACCATTGTCTGGGCGCCCATGGTCATCGAGCCGGTCAGGAAGTCGGTCCGCGACTCGCCAGTCGCGATGCTGCCGGACGCATAAACAATCGCGATTGCCGGTATCTTGCCCCAGTCTTCGTTCGATGCGACTTCGGACCGGTACTTCTTCTCGCTGACCTTGCTCAGACCTTTCAGTTCTTTCTTGAGCAGACTGTCCAGCTCGTCGTGATAGCACACCGTGTCCACCAGCCCGGACCGCATTGCCTCGTCGGTATTGAAGAAACCGATATTGACCAGTACCTCCATGCTGTCGCGGCTGACGTGGCGTCCCTGCGCCGTAACGTTGAGGAACTCGTCGTACGGTGCGTCCAGGTACGCCTCGAGCTGCTCCCGGTTCGGCGGGGTCAGCGAATCTTCGGTGAACATCTCAATCGCCGATTTGTACTTGCCGTGTCTGGTACCGTCGAACTGCAGGCCGAGCTTCTCCAGCGTGCCCTTGAGGAAGATCGTGCCCATGCTCATCCCCGGTATCGTGACGTCACCCAGCGGGTGGGTCCAGACGCGGTCCGCAACCGAGGCGACGTAGTAGCTGCCCATGCCCAGGCTCGGAGCATAGACGACTATCTTCTTGCCCTGCGCCCGGAATCGGACAAGGGACTGGCGCAACTCCTGGAGCTGGGCGAAGCTCGCGCCCATGCCGTCAATCTTGAGCAGCAGCGCCTTCACGTTCTTGTCCTTCTCGGCGCGGGAAACAAGCTCAAGCAGGTCCCACGAGGTCCGCACGTTGTGGGAACTCAGGCTGAAGCCGGGCTTTCGGTCTACAATCTCCTCGTTCAGGTCTATCTCGAGGTAACACCCACGCTGGAACGCGAACGCGCGTCTGGCCGCGGTGCCGCCGCGCAGAAAGGCACCGGCCACGCGCGGCTCGTAGACGGCGGACGCCCCGATACCGGCCTTGCCCAGGCCAACCGACAGCCCGGCCACGAACTGCACGTCCTCCGCCCGGCCGCTGAAGAAGGCCTTCAGTCCCAGTTTGAGCCCATCAACCGGTTCGGCTTCAAGTCCGACCATCGGCCGCAACGGAGTCACGAGGTAGGTCTCGCCGAAGAGAGTGAGCCGGTTGCCAATCGGCCGCACGGCTGCCCCGAGCGCCAGCCGTCCCCACCCGTGGTTCAGCTCGTCCCAAGTGGCGCCGACCGACAGCTGCTTCAGGGGCCGCACCAGCACGGACAGGTCCCAGCGGCTCAGGGAATCATGCCGGAATCGAAGACCGGAGTAGAGACCATTGGACCCCGCGCCCAGCGCCACTCCGTAGTGCGCAGGCTCCGGCTCCCAGTATGCGGCAAGCGGCCCGGCCTTGGCCAATACGGTCGTGTTGGACAGGAACTGGTCCCAGGTCACGGGCCGGAAGTTGTAGATGGCGAAGAACTCGGAACCGGGACGAACGCCGAGCCCGGCCGGATTCGCGAGCACGGCCAGCGCGTCATCGGTACCGGCCAGTGACAACGGCATCGGTAGCGTGACTGCCAGCGCCAGCAGCAAGCTCAGTCCTGCAATCACCCTCTCCCCCTTTTGCCCATGCGAATGCTGCGCACGGTGTTCCAGTAGCGCTTCGGGACTGCTACAGTCACGACTGCGCAGCGGTTGAGTGCTTTGGTATCGAGCACCTTGACCACCTTCCCTCTGCAAACCTCCCGACCGGCCCGGTCAAGGCACGCGACGCGGACGCCGACCGCTGGCCGTGGCAGAAGCTCGTACGGAAGGGTCACGGTGGCCTC